>NZ_JAHBDR010000125.1:0-9862 GCF_019956575.1 Pseudomonas sp. A-R-19 | reverse complement strand
CTCCTACAGGGTTTTGTGTGGCCCGCAGGATGGGCATTTATGTTTAAATGCGCGCCCGTTTACGCTGCCGACTCAAATCGATGAACCCTGAAGCCCTCGCCACCCTACATGAGCACCTGCTGACCGCCCTGTCAGCCGCCCCCGCCGAAACCCGTCGCCTGTTTCACGGCCGTGGTCGCTGCTGGCCGGGGCTGGAGCAAGTGACCGTGGACTGGCTGCAGGGCGTGGTGCTGGTGGCGCTGTTCAAGGAACCGGAGGCTGCGCAACTGGAAGACTTGAAGCAGGTGCTGATGGCTATCACCCAGTCTGAACAGTGGGCAAAATCCGCCGCGCATACCCTGCTGCTGCAACACCGCTACCTGCTGCAAAGCACCACCGAGTGGCTGCTCGGCGACGTCATCGAGGAAATGACCATCACCGAGGGTGGGTTGAAATACCGGGTGGACCTGGGCCGCAAACAGAACACCGGGCTGTTCCTCGACATGCGCTACGGCCGCGATTGGGTCCGCACCAATGCCGAGGGCAAACGGGTGCTGAACCTGTTCGCCTACACCTGCGGCTTCTCGGTGGCGGCCATCGAAGGTGGCGCGACGCATGTGGTCAACCTCGACATGTCGAGCCCGGCCCTGAGCCGTGGTCGCGACAACCACCGGCTCAACGGCCACGACCTGAGCAAGGTGAGCTTCCTCGGCCACGACCTGTTCAAGTCCTGGGGCAAAGTGATCGGCAAAGGCCCGTACGACCTGGTGATCATCGACCCGCCGTCGTTCCAGAAAGGCAGTTTTTTGCTGACCAAGGACTACCAGCGCGTGCTGCGCCGGCTACCCGAACTGCTCACTGAAAATGGCACTGTGCTGGCCTGTATGAACGACCCGGCGTTTGGTGCCGACTTTCTGATCGACGGTGTCACCCGCGAAGCACCGAGCCTGAAGTTTGAGCAGCGGCTGGAGAATCCGCCGGAGTTTCCGGATGCGGATGTTGAGTGCGGGTTGAAGGCGTTGGTGTTCAAACTGGAGGGATGAAGGACCGCGGCCTGGACACCATTAATATGGTTTCTATTTAAACGCTGGTGAATACCACACTCTTTACTCAGTGAAAATGTGCGTATTCTTTTTTGGCACCCATCTCAAGTGTACCGACAGTGCCACGAAATCCTCGCCCCGGAGACTTTGGCGTTACTTCGCCCCGCAGAGTCTCATCAACACTGCTTACCTCCTCAACCGACGGACGGACTGAAAAACGTACATAAACGTTAAAGTCGGCCGAATCAAAAATTCTATCTCCACTTTCACTTTTAAATGTCAAAATCTCTGGATTTTGTTTAAAACCCGTAGCGACAAGCTTAAACTCATCCATAATTCTTTTTGTTGACCTACCATTAGGCGTTTGAGCAAGAAAAACCTTCAGCCTTTCTTCAGACCCCCCTTTCGCCTCATACATTTTCCTGAGCGTATCTTGATTCGTAACAGTCTGCCTTTTCAGAACGAAAGGAAGGTATCCAAAATATTTATTTACCCGAGAAACAGCAACGTACTGAAATTTAGCTACATCACTTGCAAAATATTTTCGTGTCTCGCTTTCCTTGTAATTAGATTTAAATATCCATTCAGAAGCTTCGTATGAATTATGGAACATATCCTCCCCACCAAAGGACTCTATTGTCTTATCACTAACAAAATGATGACGCATTTTATTAGCAACAAACCCAACTCGCATTTTATCCTCATCACTCGATTGGTGATAACGCATTTCCAGGTCAGGATCAAAGTTTGGAATAGCATCTCCAGTAGCAACAATAACTTTGAACGCATGCCTCCATAGTTTTATAGCACTTTCCCTATCCAGCCCTTTTCGATCAAAAAACACTACCGGATTATTTTTTACCATCAAGTACCTGTTGGGCCCGGAAATATCATCGGCCGGATCCGGACAAATCCAGCGTTGCAACCACGGCGCGTAATACCGGTAGCCATAGTAATAAAGCCCGGTCGCATCCCGTTCCTTGCCCGAATAGCGAATAGTCTTGTACTTGGCCACCAAGGCACTTTTCCCCGCCCAGCACGCCGTGCCGCCAAAGGGGTAATAGTGTTCCTGGGTCAGCACACCCGCCTCGTCATCCAGTTCCAGGGTGCTGGAGCCAAGGTGATCGCTGAGGCTGTAACGCCATTGATCGTCATGCTCACCTTGGGGCCAGTGCAGCGCTCGCACCTTGCTGCGCCCGGCTTCGACGCTGATGACATGAAGTTCTTCGCCATCGGCCTGGTGGTGAATTTCCAGACCGGGTAGGTAGCGGACCTCAGCGTGCAGGGTGCAGCCGCTGCTGTGGGCGAATCCCGCTTTGCGCAAGCGATGGCCGGGTCGGTCGTAGCGGTAGCATTCGTAATCATCGGGCTCGGTTTCGCGTTTGACCAAGGTCACGCGGCTCAATTGGTTGCGACTGTCCCAGGCCATGGCTTGCCCGCGTTGCAGTTCCTGTTGATTGCCAGCGGCGTCGAAACCCAAGGCGATTTCAGGCTCCCCCGGTAGCGAACCGTCGTCACGTTGCGCAAGGCTACGGTTGCTGCGTGCCGAGGTGAACATCAAAAAGCCCGGCGCATCGCTGTGCCGGCGAGTGATCAAATTCCCGCCTCGGTCATACTCGAAGCGTTGGGTGTAATTGCGCCGTTGATTGGGGTCCAGCGGTGTGGGCTGCAGCTCCGGCAACGTCGGACCGTGGCTCGGCTGACTGACCTCCCATCCTTTGGCTTCGACCAGTTGATACAGGCTGTCGTAGCGGTAACGGTTGATCGGCTCGATGCGCTGGTTGTTGAAATGGGTCACGGATTGGGACTGGTCTTGCAGCTCGACGATGTTGCCCCCCGCGTCGTAGACGTAGTTCAGATCCTGCAAGGGTTTCTGGTTACCGACCGCCGCCATCAGCCTGATCAGACGCCCGTCATCGGCAGCGTACGCGGCACGGGTCACTACACCATTGCCAGCGGTTTCACGTTCGACCTGATCCTGGGCGTTGTAATGGATGTCGCTAACCAGCCGTTGTGGCGGTTTTCCAGAGGCAGTCAGTTGCAGCCAGGCCTCACTCAATTTGCCCGCTACGTCATAGCCAAAGGTACGAACGTTGCCCATTGCATCGGTTTGTCGCTGAAGCTCTGCGCCGGGATTGAAGGTGTGGAGGGTGATGAACGATTGAGCTTCCAGCCACGTCTCGCGTTCATCGAGGTCCAAGGGCCAATCAGGTGTTTCGAGGTCCGCGAGGAAGCGTCGATCTTCCACCAACACGGCGCCGCCAAGCCCAAAGGCGGGGAAGACTTGAACACCGGCCGGATCGTCATGGCGGATCAACCGCCCGCACTGGTTGTGCCCGGCGAACGCAGGACCGGTGTCCCCGTAGGTCAAGCGCTCCACCACGCGTGGCCGTTCTCCCACAGCCTGTTCGGTGACGGTGATCGGCCGCTGCTGTTCGTCGAACCCGGTGTGGCGCTTACTGCCTCGTGCATCCCAGAAGACACGGGATGAACCCGCCTGATCCAGCATGCTCAACTGCCACCCGGCATCGACGCTGTCGGTCAGCAAGGGTTGGCCACTCAAGCCGTAGACCGTGGTCAGGTTCGGCTTTGGCGCCGTGCCCCACAACCGTGGATCCCAGGATTCAACCAACCGCCCCGCCGCGTCGAAGCGTTGCCGGGTGATGCGTGGGTCAATCTCCGGGCTGTCGGGATGGCGGTAATAGCCGACGCTGCGAACCGTCAGGGCGCGCGGATCGATGACCGACAGCGTCGGTGTCGCGGCGTGGTGGTGAGCGTTCACGGCATTGACGGCCTTTCACTTTGATCAACGAAGACTGAGCCTTTTTTCACCGGCCCGAAACTGTAAGAAGTTACAGGTCGATGTCCGTGAAATGGCCATCGTCGGAACGCCGCCCGGAGCAGGCTCGCTCCCACAATGGATCGCGCCGAATGGATATCAGTGGTTTGTCAGCCAGATCATGGTGACGATGATTCAGTTGGGTGGGATCGGTTGGCGCGGGGGTTGAACAAACGCTGACGAGCTGAAGGTCACCGTACTTTTGTGGCGAGGGGGCTTGCCCCCGTTGGGGCGCGAAGCGGCCCTAAAATCATTCAATGAGGTGTGTCAGAAAAAACGAGGTTGCTGGTTTTACGACTGCTGCGCAGTCGAACGGGGGCAAGCCCCCTCGCCACAAAAGCTCCCTCGCCACAGGTGATCACAGCCCCTGACAGGGAAGTTTTCGTACAGGAAAATCAGCGGCTTTGCAGGCCTGCTCCCTTTCTTTTGCAGGACATTTCCTAGATCATTTCGCTCGCTTGCCCCTGCCATTTTCCATGGCTAGTCTCGGTCCGTCATTGCTCATCAGTGATCGGGTTTAGTAGCCCGGAACAATAGGCGCATAGCGATTCCATGCTCATGTCCGGCACATTTTGCCGCATGCAGAATATGGTGGCTGTGCGTGGGGCACTTTCGGGTGCACCGGTTTTTCCTATTGACCGGCCTACTAACCTGCGTACAGCCGCCACCCAATCGTTTAGTAGGCGATAAGTGATGGCTCCCATGCAGCAATAGGAACAACACTCATGGAAAAATCCGTACCCGATCCACCTCCAGGAACCCCCACCAACGAAACCGTCACTGAAGACCCACTCAGGGATCGATCAGCGCTCTACCGTGCGATTGATTTCCACCTGACCGGCGACCACCCCGCCCGCCCCGATGAACTGCGCTTTTACAACGTCAGCAACGACGTGAGCTTTGAAGATACCCAGCTCTATATCGCCGACCTGCTGCGTTGCGCTTCGGTCACGGCGTATCAGTGTGGCGATCAACTCAAGGGCGCTGATCGGGCCCTGGTGTTTTCGATCTGGCATTTGCTGGAGATTGCCAAGGCGATGGTGGATCGGCAACAACACGCGCCATGAGAGCTCAACGCGGCTGCAGCACCAGCGCAAACAACTCGCCATGCCCGTTGACGTTGAGCTTGTGGTAGACATTGCGCCGGTGCACTTTCACCGTTTCCGGGGAGATGCCCAGTTGCTGCGCGATGGCCTTGCTGGAGAAACCCTGGAGGATCAGGCGCGCCGTTTCGATCTCGCGCAGCGTCAGGCGTGCGTCGAAGCGATCGAGCAAGGTCGCCAGATCGCCGGCCGGTGGTTCGACGACCGGCCCTTCCAGCGGTAGCATATCCAGGTGTCGGCGCATCGCTGCCAGCACCCAGTCACGCACGCAAATCAAGCGGCCCTGCTCCTCGAGGCTGAAGCGCGTCGAGCGCCCGAGGGACAAGCCGAGCACGGCGCCATCGACGTTGACCATGAACTGCAACTCGTCCCCACCGACCACCGTGCTGAAGTAGCTCAGGTAGTACTCGCTGTGCTGGAACTGGTCGGGGGCCACCGATTCGAGGCTGTGCAAGCCGTCGGCGATGCCCGCGCAGGCGGCCTGATAGAACGGATCGAGCAGGTACATGCCGGCGCGGTAGTCCGCCAGTTCTTCCTGCTCGTCAGCATTGCCCTTGGCATCGAAATCAATCAGCAGACGCGGCACATGGCCCGGGCGCATCAGCGCCACCAGCGCGTTGTCCAGCGGCACCAGCAAGCGCAGGGTATCGACCAGCGCCCGCCAGAAGCCGTCCCGCCCCACCGCCGTGAACACCCGCGCCAGCCCCTGGTGCACCGGCAACTCTTTCAACAACGCGTCCACGCACTACCCCTTTTGAGTAACCCATGATGGGAATGGGTGAAGAGCACCCCGGTCGATACGCTGCAATCTCCTGATTACCACCGGCCGCAACAGGCCAGGAGTGCCGCATCATGAGTCGTCACCGCTTGTATTTCAATCTGGGGTTTGGCGCCAGCCTGGCGGTGTCGCTGTCGGCCTTTGCCGTCGATGCGCCGACCGTGCACGTGTACAACTGGTACGACTACATCGGCCCGACTACCCTGCAGGATTTCAAGCGAGACACCGGGATTGCGCTGGTCTACGACACCTTCGACAGCGCCGAAGTGCTCGAAGGCAAGTTGCTCACCAGCCGCAGCGGCTACGACGTGGTGGTGGCGAGCAACTTCAGCTTGCCCACGCTGATCAAGGCGGGCGCCCTCGCCCCACTGCCCCGTGCGCAGATGCCGGACTTCAAGAACATGGACACCGATCTGCTGGCGAAACTGGCCAACAACGATCCGGGTAACCAGTACGCCGTGCCCTACCTGTGGGGCACCAACGGCATCGGCTACAACATCGACAAAGTGCGCGCGGTGCTGGGCGACAAGGCGCCGGTGGACTCCTGGGACCTGGTGTTCAAGGAGGAGAACCTGGCCAAGCTCGGTGAATGTGGCGTGGCCATGCTCGATTCGCCGTCGGAGATGCTGCCGGTCGCCTTGCACTACCTCGGCCTGCCGCCCAACAGCACCAACCCCGAAGACTACAAGAAGGCCGAAGCGCTGCTGCTCAAGTTGCGTCCGCACATCGCCTACTTCAATTCGTCGAAATTCATCAGCGACCTGTCCAACGGCAACATCTGCGTAGCGGTCGGCTGGTCCGGCGCGATGCTCGAAGCCAAGACCACCGCCGAGCAGGCCGGCAACGGTGTGAAGATCGCCTACAGCCTGCCCAAGGAAGGCGCGCCGGTGTGGTTCGACACGCTGGTGCTGCTCAAGGACGCCCCGCACCCGGAACAAGGCCTGGCCTTCATCGACTACCTGATGCGCCCTGAAGTCATCGCCCCGGTCAGCGACCACCTCAACTACCCCAATGGCAACCGCAGCGCGACCACGCTGGAGGCCGAAGCGACCCGCAGCAACCCGGCCGTCTACCCGCCAGCCGCAGCCATGGCCACCCTGTTCACCCTCCAGCCACTGCCGCCAGCTACGGAACGGGTGCGGACGCGGATCTGGAGCAAGGTCAAGAACGGTCAATGAATCCAGCTCTGTTCTGTGGCGAGGGAGCTTGCTCCCGCTTGAGTGCGCAGCACTCACAAAATCGACGTGTTAACCGAGATCTTGGGGCAGCTGCGCAGCCCAGCGGGAGCAAGCTCCCTCGCCACAAGATCGAGTTGGCCTGCAAATTTTCTGGAATGAATCAACGATGAGAAAACCCATGAAACCACGCGCCCGCGACCTCGACATCCAGTTCGGCCAACTGCAACCCGGCCCGCTCAACGCCATTACCGACGTCCCCGGCGTACGGGTCGGCCACAGCAATGTGCGGGGACGCACCGCCAGTGGCCGCGACATCCTCACGGGTGTCACCGTCATCGAGCCGCGCGCCGGTTCCACCAGCCAGCAACCGTGCTTTGCCGGTGTGCATGTGCTCAACGGCAATGGCGATGCCACGGGGCTGGAGTGGATTCGCGAAGCAGGCTTGCTGACCAGCCCCATCGCCTTCACCAACACCCACAGCCTGGGCGTGGTGCGCGATGCGCTGATCGTCCTCGATCGCGAGCAGCAGCCGGATGACGGGCGCCTGTACTGGAACATGCCGGTGGTGCTGGAAACCTTCGACGGCTTGCTCAACGACATCAACGGTTTTCACGTCAAGCCCGAGCACGTGGCCCAGGCCGTGCGCAGCGCCGAGAGCGGCCCGGTGACCGAAGGCAATGTCGGCGGTGGCAGCGGCATGATCTGCCACGAATTCAAGGGCGGTATCGGCACCGCGTCGCGACGCTTGAACAGTGCCCAGGGCGGCTGGACGGTGGGGGCGATTGTCCAGGCCAACCATGGCATCCGTAACGAACTGCGGGTCGACGGTTACCCGGTCGGGCGCTACATGGAACAGGCCGATTCGCCGTTCCTCAAGGCCTCGCTGCCTCATCCGGGCATGGGTTCGATCGTGGTCTGCCTGGCCACCGATGCGCCGTTGCTGCCGCACCAGTGCACCCGCCTGGCCCAGCGCGCCAGCCTCGGCCTGGCCCGCACCGGCGGCGGCAACGAAGACCACAGCGGCGACATCTTCATCGCGTTCGCCACCGGCAATGATGTGCCACCGGCCGCCTACGAGAGCAAGAAAGCGCCGACCACCGACCACCTGAGCATGGTCAACAACGACCACATCAGCGAGCTGTTCCTGGCCGCCACCGAGGCCGTGGAAGAAGCCATCATCAACGCCCTGCTTGCCGGCGAAACGACCGAAGGCAACGGGCATGCGGTATCGGGGCTGGATGCCGACACCCTGCTAAAGGCGTTGCGTCGCGCCGGCTGGCCGGGCGAACAGGTCTAGTGATATCGGGGCGGTATGTGGCTCATACCGCCTCGACATCTTGCCGATACAGGCCACGACCCAAGGCGTGTGCGACCTGCAAGTGCACGGCCGGATCCTGAATTTCCGACTCCAGCAGCAATTGCGACGTCACGACCTGCGCACCGCAGTAATCGAAAATGCCATGGTCAATCTGAGTCTTCATGGCGTCTGCATATCCATGTCGGGCATAGGTTCGCGCGTCGGCTCCCCCGACTCCGATCAGGTGTACCCGCAGACGATCCAGCTTTTTCACCAGCTTGGCATCCGCCCCGAAATCGAAAGCCCAGCCATTGGCGAACACTCGGTCAATCCAGCCCTTGAGCAGCGCCGGCATCGACCACCAGAACACCGGGTAGACCAGTATCACCGCGTCGGCGCGATCTACCCGCGCCTGCTCGGCGATCACATCGGCCGGCGGTGATGCCTCCCGGTGATGCACCGCCCAATCCGCAGGCCCGAACCTCGGGTCGAAACCTTCGGCCCAGAGATCGGCGATTTCCACCGTGTGATCGGGATCGGCCAGGGCCAGGCCGTCAGCAATCCGCGTGACCACGCCATGGGTAAGCGAAAGAGGATCGTGATGAGCGACAACGATAAGCGTTTGCATGCTGGAACTCCTGATTGAGAGCACGGGGCGGACCCTATATACTCTTGGTAAGTTACGAATAGTAAGTTACTTTTGGTACATAGCCATGTCAACCATCGAATCAAAAGAACAGCCGCGTCGCCGGATGTCGCGGGAAGATCGACTGCGGCAGTTGCTGGACGTTGCCTGGCAACTCGTGCGCAAGGAAGGCACGGACGCCCTGACCCTGGGCCGCCTCGCCGAGTTGGCCGGGATTACCAAACCGGTGGTTTACGATCACTTCACCACTCGATCCGGATTGCTGGCCGCGCTCTACCAGGATTTCGACACGCGCCAGACTGCGTTGATGGATGCCGCGCTGGAACATTGCGAACCGACCCTGGCCAACACCGCACGGGTGATTGCCACCTCGTACGTCGATTGCGTGCTGCTTCAGGGCAATGAGATACCCGGCGTGATCGCCGCGCTGGCGGGTTCGCCGGAACTGGAAAAGATCAAGCGCGAGTACGAAGCGATCTTCCTCGAAAAGTGCCGAAACGTGCTCTCCCCCTTCGCTGCGGCGGGAGGCACCAGGCCAGCCGGATTGCACGCGATGCTCGGCGCCGCCGAAGCCTTGTCCCACGCCGCTGCGAATGACGAGATCAGCGCAGGGCAGGCACAGGACGAACTGTTTGAAATCATCAAAGCGATGGTCGAAAGAAGCACACGCAGCAACACGACTAGCGGTACTTGAGTGAAACGCTCGGTCTTTCTAGGATGGAGTTACGCAGCCGCTTGGTTGCTCAACAAGCCGCTGCGTAGGTGGTGAGTGATCTGAACCCCTACCAAGCTCACCGCCTGCTTCATGCGCATCTTGAGCCTCAACGGCTCTACTTCCTCCCCATCAAAGAGCTTTGAGGCTCTTTTTTTTGCCTCTGAAAAACATCTACCCAACAACACATCTCCAATGTGGGAGCGGGCTTGCTCGCGAAGGCGTCGTGTCAGTCGCCCTGGATGTTGGCTGACACACCGCTTTTGCGAGCAAGCCCGCCCCCACAA
>NZ_JAHBDR010000124.1:0-10039 GCF_019956575.1 Pseudomonas sp. A-R-19 | reverse complement strand
GGCGGTGGGTCAAGCAACATCAATGCTGCCTGACACTCCGCCTTCGCGAGCAAGCCCGCTCCCACAAGGATCTTCAGCGCCCCTTCTTCACCGCGACGAACGCGACTGTCTCATAGGGAACGGTCACCACGTCCTTGTCGCGCAATTCAGGTTCATTGGCGATCAGCGCTCGTATCTGCTCATCGACCCGCGCCCGCCCCTGCGCCGGCAACGCTGCAATGAAACTGGTGGAACGCACCCGGTTGAAAATCACGTCCTCCGGCGCGCCTGTGTGGCTGTGGCTGAAATGCTGCTCACGCAGAGGTCCGAAGGCCGGATGCGGGAACGCGTGGCGCCAGGCTCCGGTGTAGAAACGTGGGGTATCGCCTTCCAGTGCATTGACGATCGCATCCAGTTTCGGCACCCAGCCCACCCTGGTATCGCGCAGGTTCCACACCAGCCCCAGCTTGCCTCCAGGCTTGAGCACCCGGGAGATCTCGGTCAGCGCATCAGCACTGGCAAACCAGTGAAAGGCCTGTGCACACACCACCACGTCCACAGAAGCATCCGGCAGGGGTAAATCCGTGGCCGTACCGTTGACCGCCAGCACCCCGGGAAACGTCGTGGACAGTTTTTCCAGCATCTGCGGCACCGGTTCCACGGCAATCACCTGGGCCCCGGTGCTCACCAGTCGAGCGGTGAACTTGCCGGTACCGGCGCCCAGGTCGATCACGGTTTTATCCGCATTCAAATCCAGGGTTGCGCTCAACCAGTCGGCCACTTGTGGCGGATAGTCCGGGCGTCCGCGCACGTAGGTGTCGGCAGCGGTCTTGTACCCGGCTGTCGAATGATGGACTTGATCTCTCATGGCAATTCTCCACTGCAATGGCGAATGCGCACGAGCATAGCGCCTGGATGTAAGCTTTCCTTGAAAACACTGGCAGAACGTAATGAATAATTGTTCATGCTGCGGTGTTCTCATGACATTCACCATGAACATGAGATTGCCGGCGCAGCCGGTCCATTCAAATGTTCAGGCCGCTGGCTGTCTCAACCTTGCGCTGCATCCGGCGGGGCGCAACATGATCTCAAACGCATGAATCGATGGAGCAAAGCCCATGAATATTCGTTTTGCCGTTCTGATGACCCCGCTTTTACTGACCGTTGCGCTGTCCGGCTCGCTCGCCCTGGCCAACGGGGGCGGTGGCGGTGACGAGCCGCCGGCCAAACCCAATTGCCCCAAGGGCCAGGTGCTGGATACCCGGTCGCAGCGCTGCGTCAAGCAGACCAGCAACCTGGTGCCTGACGAAGACCGTACCAACTATGCCTATCAACTGGCCAAGGACGGGCGTTATGAAGAAGCCCTGGCGCTGCTCGACACGCTGAAACAACCAAATACCGCAAAAGCGCTGAACTATCGCGGCTACGCCACGCGTAAACTAGGGCGTACCGACGAAGGCATCGGTTATTACCTGCAATCGGTGAAACTCGACCCGCAGTACGCGCAAGTCCGCGAATACCTCGGCGAGGCCTATGTGATCAAAGGCCGGCTGGATCTCGCGCAGGAGCAACTGCAGCAGATCAAATCCATCTGTGGCAGTACCCAGTGCGAGGAGTACGAGGACCTGGCCGAAGCCATCAACGGTTCATCGAAAACCTGACAACCCGAGCGGACGGAGGTCGCCATCGCCAGCGATCAGGCAATACGAACGGAACTGAACCAGCATCTGGCGCGTTTATGGCGCTACGGCCTGCTGTTGTCCCGACAACGGCATATCGCCGATGACCTGGTGCAGGCCACGTGTGTGCGAGCGCTGGAGCGGGCCGCTCAATTCGTGCCGGGAACGCGCATGGACCGCTGGCTGCTGAGCATTCTGCATTCGATCTGGCTCAATGAAGTCCGCGCCCAGCGAGTGCGTCAGGGGCAAGGCCAGGTGGATGCCGATCAGGCCTTGTCGTTCGATGGCGAATCCGTGGCCCAGACCCACGTGTTGGCGGCACAGGTCATCCGCCGCGTCGATGCGTTGCCCGAGGCCCAGCGCGAAACGGTGTTTCTCGCCTACGTCGAAGGCCTGTCCTATCGCGAAGTCGCCGATGTGCTGCAAGTGCCCATCGGCACGGTCATGAGTCGCCTGGCTGCCGCCCGGGCGAAACTGGCCGAATATCCACCATTGCACACGGTGCCCCACCCTTACCGAGGAGAACATTGATGAACGCGAAACCCTCGGACGAACAACTGGTGGCTTACCTCGACAACCAACTCGATGCCGAGCAGCGCTCGCGCATCGACGCAGCCCTCATTGCCGACCCGCTGCTCAGCCTGCGCCTGCAATGGCTGGACCGCAGCAGCCTGCCATTCAAGGACGCCTACGATGAACTGGCCCGGCAGGCGCCGGTGGATCGCTTGCAAGGCATGCTCGCCACGCTGCCTTCGCCCGCCCGCCCCGGGCTCAACCGGCGCTGGTTCCTGGCCGCCGCGGCCGGGCTGCTGGCCGGTGGCGTGCTGGCGGACCGATTGTTCCTCGGCTGGCAAGCGAGTCAGCAGACACATAACTGGCGCGGCCTGGTGGCCGATTACATGGCGCTCTACGTGCCGGAAACCCTGGATCACCTGCCCGGTGATGAAGCCACCCAACGGGCACAACTGCGGACCATCGATGCGCGCCTGGGCCTCGACCTCGCACTGGCCAAACTGAGCCTGCCCCATGCCGAGTTCAAGCGCGCGCAAATCCTCGAGTACGACGGCGCGCCCATCGCCCAGATCACCTACCTTGATCCCGCGCACGGCCCCATGGCGCTGTGCGTTACCCGCTCCAACAGCGGCAGCCGGCATTTAGCCCGGGAACAGCGGCGCGAACTGAACATCGTGTATTGGGCTGACAAGGAACACGCCTGGATGCTGATCGGGCATCAGCCGATGACGGACCTGGAGGAGATGGCCACGCTGTTGCGAGGTCGGCTGACCACTTGATAGGGCCACACCGGCACGCGGGGTCGTGAAAGGCCCCGCAGCTCGTCATGTTCTCCAGCTGTCGACGCCCGACTTCTCAAGGCCAAAAGCCTTTGGCGGCTCTCCACTCGTCCCTTTCGCCATCGTATATTTCACCGTATCGCCCACCAGGAAACAGGCGTTTCCCTCTGCGGTCAGGTTGGGCCCGATCCTGATGGCGACTGTGCTGAAGCCACCATCAGGCCTGACCATCGCAAACTTGGTCGACAGGCTTTCGACCTTGACGTCCCTGATTGCACTGATCTTACCCTGCCCGCTGATTTTTATTGTTGGCGCGCTCATTCGTCTCCTCCAGCCTTGCTGCCTTCTCCTGACGTTGCAGACCAATGAAACGCGCAAGCGCAGCGTCTTGCTACTGTAAAACCTGACAGATGATGCTGCCGCTTGTCGTAATCAAGCCGAAGGCGGCAACCACAAGCGAAACCGCGCCCCGCCCAGCGGCGAGGCTTCCACCGTCAGCGTGCCGCCCTGGGCCTCCAGTGCGCGGCGGCTGATTGCCAGCCCCAGGCCGAAACCACCGGTGGCGCGGTCGCGGCTGCGGTCGAGGCGGTAGAAGGGTTCGAAAATCCGCTCGCGCTCGTCGTCCGGAATGCCGATGCCGTCATCGTCGACCCAGATCTCACAGCCGCCGGCGTAGACCTGCACACCGATCTGGATACGCTTCTCGCAATAGCGCATGGCGTTGCGCAGCAGGTTTTGCAGGGCGCGGGCCGTCAGGCGCGGGTCCAGGCTGAAGCGTTCGAGCTGACCATGGAGCAGCACGTCGATGACGATTTCCGGGGACTCCATTTCTTCGTCGACGCTGCCAAGAATGCTGTCGATGAACTCATCCAGCGACACCTCGACCTGTTCCAGTAGCCGCGCCGGGTTTTGCAGGCGACTGTAGGACAGCAGCTCCAGCACCAGCTCATCGAGTTCCCGAATGTGCGCCACCAGGCTTTGCAGGCGCTCACGACTGGCTGCCGGCAAGTCGTCCGAGAGCGCCAGCGCCAAGCCGAAATCCAGGCGCGTCAGCGGCGTGCGCAACTCGTGGGACACCGCATTGAGCAAATCGCGCTGCTGGTTGAGCAGGTTCTCGATATCGCCGGCCATGGTGTCGAACACACTGGCCAGGCTGCCGATGTTGGAACTCGGGGAAATTTGCGTGCGCTCGCCCAGATGGCCCTTGCCAAAGCGTTCGGCCGCACCCTTGAGGCGCTCCAGGTCACGCCAGTGCGGGCGCAGCCACAACAACAGGCATGCGAGCATGGTCGCGCCGATCAGTACGTTGATGCTCCAGTACAACAGGTTGACGTCCAGCGGGTCCGGCGGCACCACCATTTGCACCACGGTGCGCTCGTTCAGCGGCGCGACCGCCAGCGTGCGCCAACCCCAGTCGCCCACGCGCACGACGTTCTCGCCGCGCTGCAAACGCTGCTGCTCATCGGGTGTCAGGCCGGTGTCGTCATTGCTGCTGAGCACGATGTGCAGCGGATTGAAGTCCTTGTCCATCTCCGCGGCCAGGGCCTGCCACTGCTCGGTCGGGACCGCGTGAAACTGTTTGACGATCAGCGTTTGCAAACCGCGCGAGTAATCGAGGTTGTAGGTCACAAAGCGCTCGTGGAACACCTTGACCACCAGATCCGGCACCAGGTAAATCGCGGCGCTGAATGAAACGATGGTCACCAGATACAGACGAAAGAGGATTCTGAACATCGGCTCAGCATTCCCATTCGGAACGACTGAACAGGTAGCCCTTGCCCCACACGGTCTTGATCTTGCGCGCTTCGCCGGCGTGGTCGTCGAACTTGCGCCGCAATTTGGAAATCGCCACGTCCACCGAACGGTCAGTGCCATTGAATTCGATGCCGCGCAGGCGTTGCAGGATCTGGTCGCGGCTCAACACTTCACCGGCATGCCGGGCCAGCACCACCAGCAGGTTGTACTCACCGCTGGACAGCTCCACCAGTTGCTCGCGCCAGGTGACGGTGCGTTCGGACAGGTCGATGCACAGGTTGCCCATCAGAATGCGGTCGTTGGCGGTCTGCGGCTCGCTGAGGCTGCTGCGGCGCAACAGGGTCCGCACCCGGGCCAGCAACACCCGCGGCTCACAGGGTTTGGTCACGTAGTCGTCGGCGCCCATTTCCAGGCCCAGGACCTGGTCATGACTGTCGTCCCGGGCGGTGAGCATCAGGATCGGCAAAGTCGCCGAATCGGCGCGCAGCAGGCGACAGACCTGCAAGCCGTCGAGGCCGGGCAGCATCAGGTCGAGGATCACCAGGTCCGGCGGATTGAGCCGCGCACGTTCGCGCACATGGTCACCGCGACCGATCACGCTGACGGAATAACCGTTGCGTTCCAGGTAGCTGGCAATCAGTTCGGCGAGGGCGGTGTCGTCTTCGACCAGGAGGATGTTGGGCATGGGGTGTTTCCAGAAAGTGCTGTGGCGCCTGGTCCGGCCTCTTCGCGAGCAAGCCCGCTCCCACAGGGATTTGAGGTGAACACAAATGACATGAACACCACCGACCACTGTGGGAGCGGGCTTGCCCGCGAAAGCGATCTCTCAGGCGCAATAGAAATCAAGGACTGAAGGATATACGCCCTCACTCGTTCCTGAGTAAAACCCTTACACAATTTCACACAGCACCAACAAAGCTTCACCGCTACCCTCGCCAGCGCCCGGTAGCATGCCGGGAGTCTTTAATGGGGTACTACATGTCGAAGAATCTGCTTGCCAGGCTCAGTCTGATTGCTCTGGCGTTGACACTGGGCGCGTGTGACAAATCCTCGAACGCCGAGGAACAGGCACCGCTGGCCACGGTGCGCATCGAAACCATCGAAGCGCGGCCACTGACCATCAGCAGCGAACTGAGCGGGCGGATTGCCGCACCGCGCATGGCCGAAGTGCGCGCCCGCGTGGCCGGCGTGG
Organism: Pseudomonas sp. A-R-19; assembly: GCF_019956575.1. Lineage (NCBI taxonomy): Bacteria > Pseudomonadati > Pseudomonadota > Gammaproteobacteria > Pseudomonadales > Pseudomonadaceae > Pseudomonas > Pseudomonas sp. A-R-19. Next base: position 4,142 of record NZ_JAHBDR010000124.1, on the reverse strand, counting down.
TCTTGCAGCGGACTTTCCGTGAAGGCAGTGACGTGAAACAGGGCGATGTCTTGTTCCGCATCGACCCAGCGCCGTTCAAGGCCGACCTGGACAGTGCCGAGGCGACCTTGCGCAAGGCCGAGGCCAACGCGTTCCAGGCCCGGTTGCAGGAGCAACGCTACGCCCAGTTGATCGACGACAAGGCCATCAGCGACCAGGACTACGACAACGCCCGGGCCAACGCACGGCAGACTGCCGCCGACGTCGCCGCCAATAAAGCTGCCGTGGAACGAGCGAAACTGAACCTCGGCTACGCCACCGTCACCGCGCCGATTTCCGGTCGTATCGGCCGCGCACTGGTCACCGAAGGCGCATTGGTGGGGCAGAACGAAACCACGCCCCTGGCGCTGATTCAGCAACTGAACCCGATTCACGCCGACCTGACCCAGTCCACCCGCGAACTCAACGAACTGCGCCGGGCCTTCCGTTCCGGCCAGCTGCAGCAGGTCGGCCAGGGCCAGGCCAAGGCCACGTTGATTCAGGATGACGGCAGCCTCTATCCCCTGCCGGGCAAACTGCTGTTCAGCGACATTACCGTCGACCCGGGCACCGGCCAGATCATCCTGCGCAGCGAGTTCCCCAACCCCGACCTCGACCTGCTGCCCGGCAGTTTCGTGCGCGTGCGCCTGGAACAGGCGGTCAACCAGCAGGGCATCAGCGTGCCGCAACGGGCCGTCCAGCGCGACAGCGCCGGCATCGCCCAGGTGTTGCTGCTCGACTCTGAGCAGCGAGTCGGGCAGCAACCGGTCGAGCTCGGCGCCGTGCAAAACGATCGCTGGATTGTCACCGGCGGCCTGAAGGCTGGCGACCGCATCGTCATCGAGGGCCTGCAGCACGCCCGCCCCGGCGAGAAAGTGCAGATCGACGACACCCCTCTTCCACTCGCCCAGGCGACTGGTCAGTAAGCAGGACGCTTTTTTATGCCGCAGTTCTTTATCGACCGCCCGGTGTTCGCCTGGGTGGTGGCCCTGTTCATCCTGCTGGCCGGTGCGCTGGCCATTCCGCAACTGCCGGTGGCGCAATACCCTGACGTGGCGCCGCCGCAAATCGAAATCTACGCCGTGTACCCGGGCGCTTCGGCGCAAACCGTGGACGAAAGCGTGGTCAGCCTGATCGAGGAAGAACTCAACGGTGCCGATCACCTGTTGTATTTCGAATCCCAGAGCAGCCTCGGCAGCGCGACCATCAAGGCCACCTTCCAGCCGGGCACCAACCCAGAGCTGGCCCAGGTGGACGTGCAGAACCGCCTCAAGGCCGTGGAGTCACGGCTGCCGCAAGCGGTGATCCAGCAAGGTTTGCAGGTGGAGAAAGTCTCCTCCGGTTTCCTGCTGCTGATCACCCTGACCTCCAGCGACGGCAAACTCGACGACGTGGCGCTCAGTGATTACCTGGCGCGCAACGTGATGAACGAGATCAAGCGTCTGGACGGCGTCGGCAAGGCGCAGTTGTACGGCGCCGAACGGGCGATGCGGATCTGGATCGACCCGCAGAAACTGCTCGCGTTCAACCTGACGCCGGCGGACGTCAATACCGCCATCATCGCGCAAAACGCCCAGGTGTCGGCCGGCAGCATCGGCGATCTGCCGACCCGCACCACCCAGGAAATCACCGCGACCATTCTAGTCAAGGGTCAGTTGTCGACGCCTGAGGAGTTTGCCGACATCGTCCTCAAGGCCAACCCGGACGGTTCGACCGTGCGCATCAGCGATGTGGCGCGGGTCGAGATCGGTAGCCAGGAATACCAGTTTTCCACGCGCCTGAACGGCAAACCGTCCACCGCCGTCGCCGTGCAGTTGTCGCCTGGCGCCAATGCGCTGAACACCGCGACCCTGGTGCGGGCGAAGATGGATGAACTCAAGCGCTACTTCCCGGCGAACGTCGAGTATTCGATCCCGTACGACACCTCGCCCTTCGTCAAGGTCTCGATCACCAAGGTGGTCTACACCCTCGGCGAGGCGATGCTGCTGGTGTTCGCGGTGATGTTCCTGTTCCTGCAAAACATTCGCTACACGCTGATTCCGACCCTGGTGGTGCCGGTGGCGTTGATGGGCACCTTTGCGACGATGCTGGCGCTGGGGTTTTCGATCAACGTGCTGACCATGTTCGGCATGGTGCTGGCCATCGGCATTCTGGTGGACGACGCCATCGTGGTGGTGGAGAACGTCGAGCGGATCATGGCTACCGAGGGCTTGTCGCCCAAGGAGGCGACGCGCAAGGCCATGCAGCAGATCACCGGGGCCATCATCGGCATCACCCTGGTGCTGGTCGCGGTCTTCATTCCGATGGCGTTCATGCAAGGCTCGGTCGGGGTGATCTACCAGCAGTTCTCGCTGTCGATGGCCACCTCGATCCTGTTTTCGGCGTTCCTCGCCCTGACCTTGACCCCAGCCCTGTGCGCGACGTTGCTCAAGCCGATCGCCAAAGGCGAGCACCACGAAAAGACCGGGTTCTTCGGCTGGTTCAATCGCGGCTTCGAGCGACTGACCGAGCGTTATCAGGGTTGGGTGGCCTATGCGTTGAAACGCACTGGGCGCTACCTGCTGATCTACGGCGTGCTGCTGATCGGCCTGGGCGTGGCCTTCAGTCGCTTGCCCTCGTCGTTTTTGCCGGTGGAAGACCAGGGTTACACCATCACCGACATCCAGTTGCCACCGGGCGCGAGCAAGAACCGCACGGTGCAGGTGGCCGAACAGGTCGAAGCGCACAACGCCGGCGAACCGGGCATCCGCGACAGCGTGGTGATCCTCGGCTTCAGCTTCTCCGGCAGCGGGCAGAATGCGGCGCTGGCGTTCAGCACGCTCAAGGACTGGTCCGAGCGCGGCAGCGACGACTCGGCGGCTTCGATTGCCGACCGGGCCAACGTCGCCCTCAGCCAGATCAAGGACGCAGTGACCTTTGCCGTACTGCCGCCGCCCGTGGATGGCTTGGGTACGTCCAGCGGCTTCGAGTTCCGCCTGCAGGATCGCGGCGGCCTCGGTCATGAGCAGTTGATGGAGGCCCGCACCGGGTTACTCGCCGCGGCGGAAAAAAGTCCGATCCTGATGAACGTGCGCGAAAGCGCCCTGGCCGAAGCGCCGCAGGTGCAACTGATCGTCGACCGCAAGCAGGCCAACGCGCTGGGGGTGTCCTTTGCCGATGTCGGCAACGTGCTGTCCACGGCCGTGGGCTCGGCCTACATCAACGACTTCCCCAATCAGGGGCGGATGCAGCGCGTGGTGGTCCAGGCCGAGGGCGATCAGCGCAGCCAGGTGGAAGACCTGCTGAAGATTCACGTGCGCAACACCCACGGGAAAATGGTGCCGTTGTCGGCCTTCGTGCAGGCCAAGTGGACCCAGGGCCCGGCGCAGTTGACCCGCTACAACGGCTACCCGGCGATCAGCATTTCCGGTGAGCCGACGCCAGGCCACAGCACCGGCGAGGCCATGGCCGAGATCGAGCGGCTGGTGGTGCAAGGACCGGCGGGCCTGGGCCAGGAATGGACCGGGTTGTCGTTGCAGGAACGCTTGTCCGGCAGCCAGGCACCGATCCTGCTGGGGCTGTCGCTGTTGATCGTGTTCCTGTGCCTGGCGGCGTTGTACGAGAGCTGGTCGATCCCGACCTCGGTGTTGCTGGTGGTGCCGCTGGGTGTGCTCGGCGCGGTGCTGGCCGTGACCTTGCGCGGAATGCCCAACGACGTGTTCTTCAAGGTCGGGCTGATCACCATCATCGGCCTGTCGGCGAAGAACGCGATCCTGATCATCGAGTTCGCCAAGAGCCTGTACGACGAAGGCCACGACCTGATCGACGCGACCCTGCAAGCCGCGCGCCTGCGGTTGCGGCCGATCGTCATGACCTCCTTGGCGTTCATCCTTGGCGTGGTGCCGCTGGCAATCGCGACGGGCGCCAGTTCGGCGAGCCAGCAGGCCATCGGCACCGGGGTGATCGGCGGGATGATCACGGCGACCCTGGCCGTGGTGTTCGTGCCGGTGTTTTTTGTGGTGGTGATGAAACTGGTGCGCAAGCGCCACAAAACCACCTGATCAACACCACTGTCCCAATGTGGGAGCGGGCTTGCTCGCGAAAGCGCCGTGTCAGTCGACGATGATGGTGACTGACACGCAGCC
>NZ_JAHBDR010000123.1:0-10561 GCF_019956575.1 Pseudomonas sp. A-R-19 | reverse complement strand
GTTTCAAGATTGTGGTTACCTGGGCTAAGGTGTTGGCATAGCCCAAAGCCCATCGAGCCTCCATGTCCTTCCTCACCCGCACCCACCCTCGCCTGTCCGCCGCCATCCTGCTGGGCATCGTGGTGGGCTTGCTGGTTCCGGCCGGTTCGCCGATCAGCAAGATCCTCATCGGCTGGAATACCGGTGTCTGGGTCTACCTGCTGCTGATGGTCTGGCTCACTGTGCGTTCGAAAGCGACCGACGTGAAACGCATCGCCGAAATCGAAGACGAAAACGCCGGGCTGGTACTGGCGCTGGTGAGCATTGCGGCACTGGCCAGCCTGGCGACCATCACCTTCGAACTGGCCGGCAGCAAAGACCTGGAAACCACGCGCAAGTTGATGCATTACGGCTTCACCGCGCTGACCGTTATCGGCTCATGGCTGCTGATCGGGGTCATCTTCAGCCTGCATTACGCGCGGCTGTATTACCTCTGGGACGGCAAGGAGCCGGCGCTGCGTTTTGCCGAAGGGCTGACGTCCCCCAACTACTGGGACTTCCTGTACTTCTCGTTCACCATCGGCGTGGCGGTGCAAACCTCGGATGTCGGCGTCGCCACGCAGGGTATGCGCAAGATAGTGCTCGCGCAGTCGTTGATCGGTTTTTTGTTCAACACCGCCATTCTCGGGTTCTCAATCAACATCGCCGCGGGCCTGTTCGGCTGACGACTGCACAAACGTTCTAGGCATGGCCCTCGGTCCGGAGGTTAAATAGCCCGGTAAACCGTATCGCAGGTGCCCCATGACTTCTCACAACTGGATCGACCTGACCCAGGACGCCGACACCGGCATCGAGACCCTGCGCGCGCATTTCGAAGGCCATGCCTATGACCCGCACTGGCACGACAGTTATCTGGTGGGGGTCACCGAGCAAGGCGTTCAGCAATTCAATTGCCGAAGGGCCAGGCACCAGAGCACGCCGGGCAAGGTGTTCCTGCTCGAGCCCGGTGACATCCATGACGGTGAAGCGCCGACCGTCGATGGTTTCACCTACCGCATGCTGTACCTCGACCCGCAGTGGTTGCAGCGCGAACTCGGCGCCGTGTTCGAGCATGCCCCCGACAACAGCCAGCTGAGCTTCGCCGCCACCCTGGCCTGCGATGCCCGCCTGGCCCAGGCCACCAGCCTGGCGTTTGAAACCTTGCACCATGGCGAGCTGAAGATCATCCGCCAGGCCGCCCTCGACGGTTTGCTCGAACGCCTGACCAGCCACTTGCACTGGCGCGCTCGCGATGGCCAGGACCCGCGTCTGCCACGAGTGGCGCAGAAGGCCCGGGAATACCTGCATGCCAACGCGCAATACGACATCGGCCTCGACCAACTGGCCGCCGTCACAGGCGTCGACCGCTTCCGCCTGACCCGCGCGTTCAAGGCCGCTTACGGCATGGCGCCCCACGCGTACCTGGTGCAATTGCGCCTGGCCACCGCCCGCCGACTGCTGGCCCGTGGCGAACAACCGGCCACGGTGGCGATGCAGTTGGGTTTTGCCGACCAGAGTCATCTGGGGCGCTGGTTCATGCGCGCCTACGGCCTGACACCGGCGCTGTACCGCAAACGCTGCTCAAATCTTCCAGACAGGCAGGCCCGTGGATTGTGAAGATCGACTTCACAGATCTTCACTGGAGTTAGCCTGCAATGCTGTCCTCTTTCCCGACGTTACTGCCGTTCTTGCTGTTTGCCTTTGTCGCTTCGATCACCCCCGGCCCGACCAACATCCTGGTGCTCAGCAACAGTGCCCGATACGGCTTGCGCGCCGCCATGCCGATCATCTTCGGTGCCTGCGCCAGTGCCGCGACACTCGTGCTGCTGGTGGGTACTGGCGTTGGTTCGTCACTGACGGCATGGCCTGCACTGCAAAGCGTCATGCAGTGGGTCGGGGTAGCGTGGCTGAGTCATCTGGCCTGGCAGATTTTCCGCGCCCCGGCTGCAGCCATCAGCCTGGGAAAAACCGAAGATCGATTGGGCTGGATGGGCGCCGCCAGCCTGCAATGGATCAACCCGAAAACCTGGATGATGGCGCTGGCGGTGGTCAGCGTCTTCGCCGGCGCTGGCGAAGACCGCTTCGTGCACGTGATGAACCTGTCCTTGGTGTTTTTCCTGGTTTCCTTGCCCTGCCTGGGTGTTTGGGCGCTGCTCGGTGCCGGTTCAAGCCGCTGGTTGCGTTCACCCTCTGCAATGCAACGCTTCAATCGCTGCATGGGCCTGTTGTTGCTGGGTTCAGCGTGGTTGAGCGTGCTGGCCTGAACCCCACTTGTCGATCATTGTTCGACAATCAAGCATTGGGGACTTGACGGCGAATCGGCTTTTGGTGTCTTCTGAAACCGGTTTCAGTGCTGTCTCACGAAGCACTCGACCTTATAAATCCAATAAGAAGGTTTCAGACCGTGAATGATTTCTCCGCCGCCCAGCGCAGCCGCGTGACCATGCTCGACGTGGCCGAACACGCCAAGGTCTCCAAGGCCAGCGTATCGCGGTTCATTGGCGAGGATCGTGCCCTGCTCTCCGATGCCATCGCCCAGCGCATCGAACAGGCCATTGCCGAACTCGGCTATCGCCCGAACCAGATGGCCCGCGGCCTGAAACGCGGGCGCACCCGCCTGATCGGCATGCTGGTGGCCGATATCCGCAACCCTTATTCGATTGCCGTGATGCACGGGGTGGAAACCGCCTGCCGTCAGCACGGCTATAGCCTGGTGGTGTGCAACACCGACCGCGACGACGAGCAAGAGCGCCAACACCTGGCCCTGCTGCGCTCGTACAACATCGAAGGCCTGATCGTGAACACCCTCGGTCATCACCGTGACGAATTACACGAACTGCACCGGGAAATGCCCCTGGTGCTGGTGGATCGCAAGGTCGAGCACCTTGAAAGCGATATGGTCGGGCTGGACAACCCGCAGGCCGTCGAGATGGCCCTCGCCCATCTTGAAGAGCGCGGTTATCGCGATGTGTTGCTGGTGACTGAACCGTTTGACGGTACCAGCTCGCGGATCGAGCGGGTCAACAGCTTCAAGGCGCAAATCGAACAGCGCCCGGCGCTTCGCGGCACCTCGATCGAAACCGGCAGCGAACTGACCACTCGCCTGAAAACCTTCCTCGACACGCCTGGCCCGGGTCCGAAAGCGCTGTTTTGCGCGAACGGGATCGCGGCGCTGGCCAGCACCCATGCGTTGCGTGAACTCAAGATCAACCTGTTTGATGACCTGGGCCTGATCGCCCTCGATGACCTGGATTGGTACCCGTTGGTGGGCAGCGGCATTACCGCCCTCGCGCAGCCGACCACCGAGATCGGCGCCAGTGCGTTTGAGTGTCTGCTCAAGCGACTGCGCGGGGATGACGGGGCGGTGCGGACGCTGGATTTTTCGGCGCGGCTGGTTGTTAGGGGGTCGACCCTTGGAAATTTTCGGTGAATGTCCCGGCCTCTTCGCGGGCAAGCCCGCTCCCACAGTGATCGGAGTAGAACACTCATCTTGTGTACGACATCACCCCCCTGTGGGAGCGGGCTTGCCCGCGAAGAGGCCCGAAAGACCAACACACAATTGCCTGATATTTTTTTGAACAAAAATGAAACCGGTTTCAGAGGTATAAAAACAATGAACAGACCAGCCGTTTCCATCAGCCTTTCCAGCTACGGCGCCGACCTTGTGCGTCAACGTGGCCAGGGCAGCTTCATCGGCATTCTCGCCGCCGCCGGCGCCACGCGCATTGAGTGGCGCGAAGAACTGCTGACCCTCGAGGACCCTGCTCAACTGGCCGATGCCACTCAAGCAGAAGGTCTTGAGAGCGTGTATTCGTCACCCATGGAGCTATGGCTGGCCGGCCAATCCAGGCCCAACCCCGAACTGCTCACGGCCCTGCAACGCGCCCGGGCGTTCGGCGCCAAATGGCTGAAGGTGTCGCTGGGCTACTTCACCGAAAACAGCGATCTGCAAACCCTCGCCCGAGTGCTGGGCGAAAGCGCCGTGCAGTTGCTGGTGGAAAACGACCAGACCCTGCACGGCGGCCGCATTGAACCCTTCCAGCGTTTTTTCGCGGACGTCGAGCAGCACAGGCTGCCGATCAAAATGACCTTCGATATCGGCAATTGGCACTGGCAGGACCAGTGCGCCGCCAGCGCCGCGCGGTTGCTTGGTCGTCACGTCGGTTATGTGCATTGCAAGGCGGTCACGCGCCGTGCCGACGGCAAACTCGTCGCCATCCCACCCGCCGTCAGTGACCTGCAACAGTGGGAACACCTGCTGCGGCACATGGCCCAAGGCGTTATGCGGGCCGCGGAATATCCGCTGCAAGGCGATGACCTGGTGCAACTGACCACCGAGCACGTCGCTGCCCTCGCCCACCTCGGCCAATCGCAGCTGGAGAGTGCTCATGTCTGAGATCGATATTCTGTCCTTTGGCGAGACCATGGCGATGTTCGTCGCCGACCAGGCCGGTGATCTGGCCAGTGTAGGTGCTTTCCACAAACGCATTGCCGGCGCTGACAGCAACGTCGCCATTGGCCTTTCCCGATTGGGCTTCAACGTGGCATGGCTGAGCCGTGTCGGTGCCGATTCGTTGGGCCGGTTCGTGGTCGACACCCTGGAAAAACAAGGCCTGGATTGCCGCCACGTCGACATAGACACCGCCCACCCGACCGGCTTTCAACTCAAGTCGCGCACCGACGATGGCAGCGATCCGGTGGTCGAGTACTTCCGTCGTGGTTCGGCGGCCAGTCACCTGTCGCCGCACTCGATCGTGCCCGAATTGCTCAAGGCCCGACATCTGCACGCCACCGGCATTCCCCCGGCGCTGTCGGAGTCGGCGCGGCAGATGTCGTTCGAATTGATGACCCGCATGCGCGAGGCCGGGCGCAGTGTGTCCTTCGACCCGAACCTGCGCCCGAGCCTGTGGGCCAGCGAACGACAAATGATCACCGAGATCAACCGCCTCGCCGCCCTCGCCCATTGGGTGCTACCGGGGTTGAGCGAAGGTCGCTTGCTGAGCGGTTTCGAAGACCCGGCCGACATCGCCGCCTTCTACCTCGACCAGGGCGCCGAAGCCGTGGCGATCAAGCTTGGCCCGCACGGGGCTTACTACCGCACACATGTAGATCAAGGTTTCGTGGCGGGCGTGCCGGTGGCAACGGTGGTCGATACGGTGGGTGCCGGCGATGGTTTTGCCGTCGGCATGATCAGCGCGCTGTTGGAAAACCAAAGCGTTGCCGAAGCCGTGAAGCGGGCCAACTGGATTGGCAGCCGGGCGGTGCAGAGTCGGGGGGATATGGAGGGGTTGCCCACACGATCCGAAATGGTCAGCGAATTTGAGATCGCCATCGCGAGCAAGCCCGCTCCCACAGGGGATGTGTGTCGAACGTAGATCCAATGTAGGAGCGGGCTTGCCCGCGATGAGGCCCGTGCAGTCACTGAAGATTTAAACCGTTACCTGCTGCGACAAAAACAACAAGCTCAGGAGCACCACCATGAAAACCGCAACGCTCGCCACCCGCCGCTGGTGGTACATCATGCCCATCGTGTTCATCACCTATAGCCTGGCCTACCTCGATCGCGCCAACTACGGGTTCGCCGCCGCCTCCGGCATGGCGGCCGACCTGATGATCACCCCAGGCCTGTCGTCGATGCTCGGCGCGCTGTTCTTCCTCGGCTACTTTTTCTTCCAGGTCCCCGGCGCGATCTACGCGCAGAAACACAGTGTGAAGAAGCTGATTTTCGTCAGCCTGATCCTCTGGGGCAGCCTGGCGACGTTGACCGGGATCGTCTCCAATGCCTACTGGCTGATCGTCATCCGCTTCATGCTTGGCGTGGTCGAAGCCGCAGTGATGCCGGCGATGCTGATCTACCTGTGCCACTGGTTCACCCGCGCCGAACGCTCGCGGGCCAACACCTTCCTGATCCTCGGTAACCCGGTGACCATGCTCTGGATGTCGGTGGTCTCGGGCTATCTGGTGCAGCACTACAGCTGGCGCTGGATGTTCATCGTCGAAGGTTTGCCAGCGGTGTTGTGGGCATTCATCTGGTGGCGCCTGGCCGATGATCGTCCGTCCCAGGCCAAGTGGCTCAACGACCAGGAAAAACAGGACCTGGAATGCGCATTGGCCGCCGAACAGGTTGGCATCAAGGCCGTGAAGAATTACGCCGAAGCGTTCCGCTCACCCAAGGTGATCATCCTGGCCCTGCAGTTTTTCTGCTGGAGCATTGGCGTGTACGGCTTCGTGCTGTGGCTGCCGTCGATCCTCAAGGCCGGCGCGCAGATGGACATGGTCCAGGCCGGCTGGCTGTCGGCGCTGCCCTACCTGGCGGCGGTGATCGGCATGCTGCTGGTGTCCTGGGGTTCGGACAAGCTGCAAAAACGTAAACGTTTCGTCTGGCCGCCACTGCTGATTGCCTCGATTGCCTTCTATGGCTCCTACGCCTTGGGTGCCGAACACTTCTGGTGGTCCTACACCCTGCTGGTGATTGCCGGCGCCTGCATGTACGCGCCTTACGGACCGTTCTTCGCGATCATTCCGGAGATCCTCCCGGCCAACGTCGCCGGCGGCGCCATGGCGCTGATCAACAGCATGGGCGCCCTCGGTTCCTTTGGCGGTTCGTATCTGGTCGGTTACCTGAACAGCTCCACCGGTTCGCCCGGCGCCTCGTACCTGTTGATGAGCGGCGCACTGATGTTTTCGGTGGTATTGACGACTTTCCTCAAGCCCGGCGCCAGCGATCGGGAGCGGCCCACGGCCACGGTAACGCGCACCGCCACGGCACATTCCTGAATTGAAGTTGAGATCTCTAAGATGAAAAAGCAGGTCGTCCTGTACAAGAAACTCTCGCCGCTATTGATGGCTCGCCTGCACGAGCAGGCCGAAGTGACGCTGATCGAAAACCTTGATGCCGAGGGCCTGGGCAAACTGCGCGATGCCCTGCCCCGCGCCCACGGTTTGCTGGGTGCCAGCCTGAAACTGGATGCCGAACTGCTCGACCTGGCACCCGACCTCCAAGCCATTGCCAGCGTCTCGGTGGGTGTCGATAACTACGACATCGACTACCTGACCCAGAGGCACATCCTGCTCAGCAACACGCCGGATGTATTGACAGAAACCACCGCCGACACTGGTTTCGCGCTGATCCTGGCAACGGCCCGGCGCGTCGTGGAACTGGCAAACATGATTCGCGAAGGCAAGTGGACCCGCAACATCGGCCCCGCGCATTTCGGCAGCGACGTGCACGGCAAGACCCTGGGCATCATTGGCATGGGCCGCATTGGCGAGGCCCTCGCGCAGCGCGGGCATTTCGGCTTTGGCATGCCGGTGATCTATCACAGCCAGTCACCGAAACCGGCGGTGGAACAGCGGTTCAATGCGCAATACCGAAGCCTGCCGGAGCTGTTGCAACAGGCCGACTTCGTTTGCCTGACGTTGCCGCTGACTGCGCAAACCGAAGGGCTGATCGGTGCAGAACAGTTCGCCCAGATGCGTCCCGAGAGCATCTTCATCAATATTTCACGGGGCAAGGTAGTGGACGAAACAGCGCTGATCGAAGCCTTGCGTGCGGGGCGGATTCGCGCGGCGGGGCTGGATGTATTCGAACGCGAACCGTTGAACCGGGACTCGCCGTTGTTGCAGTTGAACAACCTGGTGGCGACACCACACATCGGCTCGGCCACCCATGAAACACGGGAGGCCATGGCCAGATGCGCGGTGGACAATCTGTTGGCAGCGCTGGCGGGGGAACGTCCGGCCAATCTGGTCAACGCCCGAGCGTGGAAAGCTTGAGGGATCAGGCGCGGCGCGCGACCAGCAAATCCGCCGCGCACAGGGCAATGCGTCGGCAGGCATCCGCCAGTTTGCCGCGGTCCACCACCAGCCCGATGCGGATATGCCCCGCCGCGCTCGGGCCGAAGGCTTCACCGGCCAGCACCGACACGCCATAGCCCTCCAGCAGGCATTCGGCGAAGCGCTGGGCCGACAACCCGGTCTGGCGTACATCGACCATCACGAACATGCCGCCATCCGGGCGAATCGGCTTGAGGCCCGGACATTGGCCCAGGCTGGCACACACCAGGTCACGCCGCTGGCGATACTCTTCACGCATCGAGGCCACTTCCGGCAGGTCCCGGTCCAGGGCCAACTGCGCGGCGTTCTGCACGAAATCCGGAATGCCGAACAGCATGCTCAGGGACAAATTGACCAGGTGCCCGGCCATGGGTTTGGGCCCGATCACCCAGCCCACCCGCCAACCGCTCATGGCATGGGACTTGGATAGGCTGTTGATCGTCGCCGTCCGCTCGGCCATACCCGGCAGGCTCGCGGGGCTGATGTGCTGGCCTTCGAACAGCAGATCGCTGTAGACCTCATCGCTGATCAGCCACAAATCGTGACGAATGCACAGCGCCGCCAACTCCTGCCAGATGGCCAGCGGCAAACTGGCGCCGGATGGATTGTTCGGACTGTTGAGCAGGATGGCGCGTGTCTTCGCCGTGATCCGCGCCGCGACATCCGCCGGGTCGACGCGAAAACCGTTCTGCGGGCGTACCGGCACCGGGACCACTGTGGCCGCACACGCACCGATCACGCCTTCATAGGTCACGTACATCGGCTCGGCGACAATCACTTCATCGCCCGGATCGAGCAAGCATTGCGCCACCGAATACACCGCACACTGCGCGCCCGGAAAGACGATCACATGATCGGCGTCCACCACCTGGCCACTGCGTTGCCGATGCCGGCGCGCGATGCTATCGCGCAGCCCTCGACTGCCGCGGACTTCGGGGTAGTGCGTATCACCGGCCAACAGGCTGGCGATGGCGGCCTGGACGATGGGTTGTGGCGTATCGAAATCCGGGTCGCCGATTGACAGCAACAGGACATCGACGCCCTGTTCGCGCAATTGCAGCGCTCGATCGTGAATCTGCCAGGCCGCCGCTCCGTCACCGGCAATTCGTTGGGTCAAGGCTGAGTAGCGCATGTCGGTCTCCTATCGCGCGGGTGCTCCCAGCCACAACCCTATCTCAAATCACGAAACACGCCACCATGGCTTTCAATTCCACCACCAAATCGGCTGGCGGAGCTTTTGTGGCGAGGGGGCTTCCCCCCGTTGGACTGCGAAGCAGTCCCGCTTTTTGCCTGGTAAATCCCGTATACGTATTGCGGCTGCTGCGCAGCCGAACGGGGCGATGCGGCGTTCCGACAAGCCCCCTCGCCACAGAAAGCCACAGAAAAACTCTCAGCCGCAGCGGACAGCCATCCGCCAGACACGCGCGATATCGGTCGCCCGTTCACGCAGCAGACGCGGCGCCTCGGCACAGGCCTGCTCCAGGGTCATCGGCCCGCTTGCCAGGGCAAACGCAGCGTCGATGCCATGCTCATAGAGTGCCTGGTACCCGTCGCCCAGTGTGCCGGCGATGACGATGACCGGCACGGCGTGCTGGCTGGCGACACGCGCCACACCAAACGGCGTCTTACCGCGCAGGGTTTGCGCATCGAAACGTCCTTCGCCGGTGATCACCAGATCGGCGCCTGCAACCGCCTCGGCCAGGCCTACCAGTTCGCCAACCACCTCGACCCCGGCCTTGAATTGCGCGCCCAGGAACGCTTTGGCGGCAAACCCCAGGCCACCCGCCGCGCCGCTGCCCGGTTCGTCGCGAACGTCCTTGCCCAAGGCAGTCGCGCAATGCTCGGCAAAGTGCCCCAGTGCCCGGTCAAGCTGTTCGACCTGCACCGGCGACGCACCTTTTTGCGGGCCAAAAATCGCCGAGGCACCGTGGGGGCCGCACAGCGGATTATTGACGTCGGCGGCGATGTCGAAGCGCACCTGCGCCAGACGCGGATCGAGGTCGCTGAGGTCGACGCGGGCCAGTTGCGCAAGGGCGAGCCCACCCGGTGACAGCGTCTGCCCCTGGGCGTCCAGCAATTTCACACCCAGCGCCTGCATGGCACCGGCGCCGCCGTCATTGGTCGCACTGCCGCCAATCGCCAGGATCACCCGTTGAGCACCGGCATCCAGCGCGGCGTGGATCAATTGCCCGGTGCCGAAGGTGCTGCTGATGCACGCATCCCGCTGCGCCACCGGGACCAACTGCAAACCACTGGCCTCGGCCATTTCGATGATTGCGGTGTGGCTCTGCGGCAACCAGCCCCAGGCGGCTTCCACCGTGGCCCCCAGCGGCCCGCGCACCAGGGTACGACGCAATTGGCCTTCGCACGCGGCAAGAATCGACTCGACAGTCCCTTCCCCACCGTCGGCCATCGGGCATTTGATCAATTGTGCATCCGGCCACACCTGTGCCAATCCCAATGCAATGGCATCGGCCACGCCTTGAGCGCTGAGGCTGTCCTTGAACGAATCGGGGGCGATCACGATTTTCATGGGAATTCTCCAGTTCCAATGTCCACATGCTGCCAGCCGCCATGAACAATAACGCCGGTCCGCTGCACAAACGGCAATGAGGATTATTGTTCATTTCCACAAAGTACCTGCTTTTTGTGGGAGCGGGCTTGCTCGCGAAGGCGGTGTGTCAGCAGCATCAATGTTGTTTGACCC
>NZ_JAHBDR010000122.1:0-11154 GCF_019956575.1 Pseudomonas sp. A-R-19 | reverse complement strand
GTTAGGTCGCATCGATGAAAAGGATGCAAAGGAAGATTATGTGACGTTAAAGGTGATCAGAAGTAAGTGACCTGGTGTTACCTATGTGACTGAACTCTTCTGTTACCTATGTGGTTGATCCCTTCACTCGCCCCTGGCGTACGGCCCCTCGCTAAGGCTCGGCGTTCCTTCGCTCCGGTATTCATCCGGGGGCATTGCCCTCCGGTCGGCTTCGCTTCGACCTACATGCAATGAGTTCGACTGCGTCGAACGGCGCTGCGCGCCAGTCCCCGGATGAACACCTCCACTCAGCCTCCCGAGGGGGCGGGTGAGTCAAGATCAAGAGCTGCAGGCGAGCTAACGCTCGGCCTGATGAGTGGTGAGGAGCGTGGGTGTACGCCGCGCTGCCGTTACTCTTCTGTAGGAACTGGCTTGCCAGCGATGACGGCCTGCCAGCCAACCTGTCTCTACCAAATGTACTCGGTCAAATTGTGGGAGCGGGCTTGCCCGCGAAGGCGGCCTGCCAGCCAACCCATTTCTTGCAGATGCACTCAGTACCTGTGGGAGCGGGCTTGCCCGCGAAGACGGCCTGCCAGCCAACCCATTTCTTGCAGATGTACTCAGTACCTGTGGGAGCGGGCTTGCCCGCGAAGACGGCCTGCCTGCCAACCCATTTCTTGCAGATGCACTCAGTACCTGTGGGAGCGGGCTTGCCCGCGAAGGCGGCCTGCCAGCCAACCCATTTCTTGCAGATGCACTCAGTACCTGTGGGAGCGGGCTTGCTCGCGAAGGCGGCCAGCCGGCCTGATTATCTTGCTGTACATACCCGCCTTGTCAGGCCACCGGCTGCCAATGCCCGACCATATGCTCCAGATCCCCGACACCCAGCAACTGAAAGTCCCCGCTCGTCCCCGGCGCACTGGCCAGCAAAGTCACTTCACTGGGCAACCGTACCGGTTTCTTGAACTGCACTGCTATCTCGACATTCGCCGTCGGCAGATGCCCGGCCAGCGCAGCCAGCGTGCGTGCCTTGTTCCACAGGCCATGGGCGATGGCGGTCGGGAAGCCGAAGAGTCGGGCGCTGGCCGCGCTGAGGTGGATCGGGTTGTAGTCGCCGGACACTTTGGCGTACTGCCGGCCGATGTCCGAGGGCGCTTTCCAGTGCTCGATTTCGCTCAAGGCCAGGTTGCTTGCCAGAGGTTCTTCTAGCGGTTCGCCCTCGAGTTTGACGCCGCGGCAGAGCATCCTGCTTTGTGCTTCCCACAATGGTCCCAACTGATCGTCGAGGGTGGTCAGTAGATCGAATGTCGCGCCCTTGGCGTGGGGTTGCAGGTTTTGCACCTGCACGCTGACGCGCACCCGACTCACTCCGCCCATGGGGCGCAGCACTCCAATGCGATTGCTCAGGTGAATCAGGCCCAGCAGCGGGAACGGGAAGTCCCTGGCCGTGAGCAGTTGCATCTGCAAGGCGAACCCGAGGATGTGTGGATAAGTCGGCGGCAGCAGGCCGTTGTCGGCGAAACCACTGACCTTGCGATAAGCCGCCAGGCGCTTGGGGTCGACATCGACCCAGCAGCGCAAACCCGAATCGGGCAGGGTGGTGCCGGTGATTTTGCGCCGTGTTGCGGCACGGGCGTACAGCCCCGGCAGACTGGGTTCGCGGTTGAGTGTGTGCCAGTCGGTGATCATCCTTAAGCCCCCAGAACGCTTTGCCCGCATACGCGCAATGCTTGCCCGGTGAAGGCGCCGGTGCCCGGTTGCGCGAGCCAGGCCACGGCTTCGGCGACATCTTGTGGCAGGCCGCCCTGGCCGAGGGAGCTCATGCGGCGTCCGGCTTCGCGCAGGCCGAAGGGAATGTGCGCGGTCATCTGCGTTTCGATGAAGCCCGGCGCCACGGCGTTGATACTGATGCCGCGCTCGGTGAGCAACGGCGCCCACGCCTGCGCCAGGCCAATGAGCCCGGCCTTGCTCGCCGCGTAATTGGTTTGCCCGCGATTGCCGGCAATGCCGCTGATGGACGCCAGCAGGATCACCCGGCCGTTGTCGTGCAGGGCGCCGCTGTCGAGCAGGGCCTTGGTCAGCACTTGCGGTGCATTGAGGTTGACCGCCAGCACCGCGTCCCAGAATTCCGGGGTCATGTTGGCCAGGGTTTTATCCCGGGTGATACCGGCGTTGTGCACCAGGATGTCGAGGCCGTCGGGCAACTGTTCGACCAACTGCGCGGCGGCGTCTTCGGCGCAGATGTCGAGGGTGATGCTGCGCCCGCCGAGGCGCGCGGCGAGGGCTTCGAGATCGGTTTTGGCTGGTGGCACGTCGAGCAGGATGACGTCGGCACCGTCACGGGCCAGGGTTTCGGCGATGGCGGCACCGATGCCCCGCGCCGCGCCAGTGACCAGTGCCTTGCGCCCGGCGAGTGGGCGTGTCCAGTCGGTGACGGGCGTCGAACACGGATTCAAGCGAATGACCTGCCCGGACACGAAGGCGCTTTTGGGCGAGAGGAAAAACCGCAGCGGGCCTTCCAGCTGCGCCTCGGCACCTTCGCCGACGTAGATCAATTGCAGCGTGCCTCCGCTGCGCAACTCCTTGGCTAGCGAACGGCTGAAACCTTCCAGGGCTCGTTGCGCGCTGGCGGCGAATGGGTCGCGCAGGGTTTGCGGATCGCGTCCGAGAATCACCAGGTGCGCGCAGTGATCGAGATTCTTCATCAGTGGCTGGAAAAACTCGCGCAGCTGCTTGAGCTGATCGGTATGCAGCAGATCACTGGCATCGAACACCACGGCCTTGAGTTTCGGTCCATGGCCGGGAATCCACGCGGTGGCTATCGATGGCTCGGTGCCGTAGCTGTAGATCGCGTCGGTCAGGCGGTTGGCGAAGGCACTGACGTGTTCGACCAACGGCCCGCCGCCGATCAGCAGCGCACCTTCCACGGGCCGCAGCCGGCCTGCTTGCCAGCGCTCCAGCCGGGTCGGCGCCGGCAACCCCAGGGCGCCCACCAGACGATGGCCGATGGACGAATTGGCGAAGTCGATATAGCGGTCAGACATGGAACGCGCTCCGAAAGCTGGGGTTCAAAGTGTGGACCATGAATGGCGATCAGTCGTTCGATCCACGAGATAAGGCCTACGCTTGGTTACATTGTAGGAGCGAGCTTGTTCCGGGCGGCGTTCCGACGATGGCGGTGTATCAGCCAGCATCGATGTTGAATGAGCAGGCCCCTTCGCGAGCAAGCCCGCTCCCACAAGGGGATGGTGTTGAAATCAGATAATTTGTCAGGAGCCTTTCATGACCCAACTGCGCCGCGTCGCGATCATCGGCGGTAACCGGATTCCCTTCGCCCGTTCCAACGGCCCCTACGCCACGGCCAGTAACCAGGTGATGCTCACCGCCGCCCTCGAAGGCCTGATCGAACGTTACAACCTGCACGGCCAGCGCATTGGCGAAGTGGTCGCCGGGGCCGTGCTCAAGTTGTCGCGGGACATGAACCTGACACGTGAGTGCGTACTCGGTTCGCGACTGTCGCCCGCCACCCCGGCCTATGACATCCAGCAGGCCTGCGGCACCGGGCTGGAGGCGGCGTTGCTGGTGGCGAACAAGATTGCCCTGGGCCAGATCGACTGCGGCATTGCCGGTGGCGTGGACACCACCTCGGATGCGCCGATCAGTGTCAGTGAGGGCTTGCGCAAAATTCTCCTGCAAGCCAATCGCGCGAAAACCACCGGCGACAAACTGAAAACCTTCCTGCAATTGCGCCCCAAGCATTTGATCCCCGAATTCCCGCGCAATGGCGAACCGCGTACGGGGTTATCCATGGGCCAGCATTGCGAGTTGATGGCCCAGACCTGGAACATCCCTCGCCAGGCTCAGGATCAACTGGCGCTTGAGAGCCATCAGAAACTGGCCGCGTCCTACTCCGAGGGCTGGCACAACGATCTGATGACACCGTTCCTGGGACTGACCCGCGACAACAACCTGCGCCCGGACTCCACACTGGAAAAGCTCGCCGCGCTCAAGCCGGCCTATGAGAAAAGCGCCAAGGGCACCCTGACCGCAGGCAACTCCACACCGCTGACCGATGGCGCGTCACTGGTGCTGCTGGGCAGCGAGGAATGGGCCAAGGCACGCGGCTTGCCGATTCTGGCCTACTGGCGTGACGGCGAGGCGGCGGCGGTGGATTTCGTCAACGGCGCCGAAGGGCTGTTGATGGCGCCGGTCTACGCCGTGCCGCGTTTGCTCGCGCGCAATGGCCTGACCTTGCAGGACTTCGACTACTACGAAATCCACGAAGCCTTCGCCGCGCAGGTGCTGTGTACGTTGAAGGCCTGGGAAGATCCGGAGTACTGCAAAAGCCGTCTTGGTCTCGATGCGCCGTTGGGCTCGATCGACCGCAGCAAGCTCAACGTCAAGGGCAGTTCACTGGCGGCCGGGCATCCGTTTGCCGCCACGGGTGGGCGCATTGTCGCCAACCTGGCGAAGCTGCTGGATACGGCGGGCAAGGGGCGGGGGCTGATTTCGATCTGTGCGGCGGGCGGGCAGGGTGTGACCGCCATCATCGAGCGCTGAGTGTTTAGCTCAGGGGGCCAGTGTGGCGAGGGGACTTGCCCCCGTTCGAGCGCGAAGCGGTCGTAAAATCAGCGACCGCTTTTTCTCAGGCATACTACGTTGATCGCTTTACGGCTGCTTCGCAGCCGAACGGGGGCAAGCCCCCTCGCCACAGTTGATCGGTTCGCTTATGTACGGAACCTGCGCACCAACCCGTCCAGCTCATTCGACAACCCGGCCAGGCTCTGGGAGTCCAGGCGCGCCGAGTTGGCCAGTTCTGCCACCAGTTGCGCATCGCCATGGATCTGGCTGATGTGCCGGTTGATGTCTTCGGCTACCTGGTGCTGCTGTTCCGCCGCGGTGGCGATCTGGGTGTTCATGTCGCGGATCACGTCCACCGACTCGCGAATCTGCCCAAAGCTGTTGCGCGCCTCGCCGATGCGCGTCACCGATTGCTGGGACACTTCCAGGCTGGCGTGCATCTGTTGGGTCACCTGGCTGGTGCGTTTGGCCAGGTTACCCAGCAGCCCGTCGATTTCCGCCGTGGAGTCGGCCGTGCGCTTGGCCAGGGCCCGCACTTCATCGGCCACCACGGCAAAACCGCGACCTTGTTCACCGGCCCGGGCCGCTTCGATCGCGGCGTTCAGCGCCAGCAGGTTGGTTTGTTCGGCGATCGAGCGGATGGTCCCGAGGATCGACTGAATGTCGTTGCTGTCGCGCTCCAGTTGCTGCATCGACTGGGCCGACTGTTCGATTTCCTGGCTCAGGCGATCCACGCTGTTCACCGCCGCATCGATCTGCTGCTGGCCTTCGCGCGCCTGGCGCTGGCCACTGTCGGCCGATTCCGCCGCCTGACTGCAAGAACGCGCGACTTCGTTGGCGGTGGCGACCATTTCGTGGAATGCAGTGGAGACCATGTCCACCGCCTCACGCTGGCGTCCGGCGGCTTCGGCCATGTCGCTGGAGACCTGGGTTGAGCTCTTGGACGTGGCGAGGATCTTGCCTGCCGCGCCGCCGATGCTCTGGATCAGATTGCGAATCGCGGCCAGGAACTGGTTGAACCAGTTGGCCAGTTGCGCGGTTTCGTCGCTGCCGCGGATTTGCAGGTTCTGGGTCAGGTCGCCTTCGCCCTGGGCGATGCCTTCCAGGCCGCTGGCCACGCTGCGGATCGGGCGCACGATGAGGCTGGCAAAACTGGCGCCAACGATGGCGAAGACCACGGCCAGAACAGCAGCGATGATGGCGATCAACCAGGTCAACTGGGTCGCGGAGCTCATCACGTCGTCCTGTTTGATCAGGCCGATGAAAGTCCAGCCCAGTTGCTCCGATGGCCAGACGTTGGCCATGTAGCGCTCGCCGTTCAGCTCCACTTCCACCAGGCCTTTGCCGGCCTTGGCCAGTTGCGCGTAGCCGTCGCCAAGGCTGTTCAGTGGCTTGAAGTTGTGTTCCGGTTGTTTCGGATCCACCAGGACCATGCCGGTGTTTTCCAGCAGCATCAGGTAGCCGGTTTCGCCGAGCTTGATCTGCTTGACGATTTCGGTGAGCTGCTTGAGCGTCACGTCGATGCTGACCACGCCGCCGTTGGTGCCCAGCTTGTTGTCGATGGTGCGCACGGTGCTGACGTAGGTCGCGTCATCCTGGGCCCAGTAGTAGGCCTCGGTGCGGAACGGCTTGCCCGGTTTGGCCTGGGCGGCCTTGTACCATGGGCGCTGGCGCGGGTCGTAGTTGTTCAGTTTCGGATCATCCGGCCACGACACGTAGCCGCCCGCCGCCGTGCCGAGGATGGCATAGGCATAGGCCGGGTGGCTGTTGCCCAAGTCCTGGAGCAGGGTGAAGACTTTCTTGTCCGCCTCGCCCTGAGGGACGCTCTCGGCGTTGGCGGCCATGTAAGTCTTGAGGCTGTCGTCGGAATTTCGGATCAGCGGCTGCTTGGCCAGGTAATCGACGTTCTGGCTGATGCCGTCAAAGAACAATTGCATGGCGTTGCTGACCTGACGAATCTCGCGGGCACTGCCGTCGATGAATTCGTCCCTGGCATCACTGCGCAGGTTCAGCACAACGAGCGTGGCGACCAGCACCACGGGCAGGCAGGCGATGATTGCAAACGCCCAGGTCAACTTCTGTTTGATGTTCATCCGCGCTCCAGATTTTCTTGTAGGCCCACGCAGTGCAGATGACTCGCGGTTTATTGGCAGCCGTAAACGTTCTTGGTCAACCCGGTCCTTGAGTGCGGCATCGCTTTTGTTGTGGCAGCGATTGTCGGACAAATCACTTTGTCACTAAGGACTTCGGCTGTTGTCGGAGGAAATTGAGGCCCGTTGGGAAAAATCCTACGGAAGGTAGGAGTTGTGGTGTCAGCTTCTGTCGTAATTGCCCTCAATGCCCTTGCACAACAAGTGACGCAGGCTCGGCTATGATCTGGAGCGACCCGTACGGTCGTCGGGTTTACCTGATGAAATCGGCACATTGTGTGCTTCTGCAATGTTCATAAGTCGGCAACCCCTCCCCCCCGTGAGTGGATTGCCGTATAACGAATGACTTTCGCGTGTTTGGTAATAAAGGACCCACAATAAAAGCTGATGAAGACTCCAAAACGCATTGAACCCCTGATCGAGGACGGTCTGGTCGACGAGGTGCTGCGCCCACTCATGAGTGGTAAAGAAGCAGCTGTTTATGTGGTGCGCTGCGGCAACGAGTTACGTTGCGCGAAGGTCTACAAGGAGGCGAATAAACGCAGTTTCCGTCAGGCGGCCGAGTATCAGGAAGGCCGCAAGGTACGCAACAGCCGTCAGGCCCGTGCGATGGCCAAGGGCTCCAAGTTTGGCCGCAAGGAAACCGAAGACGCCTGGCAGAACGCCGAAGTGGCGGCGCTGTTCCGTTTGGCCAGTGCCGGTGTGCGGGTGCCCAAGCCGTTCGACTTCCTCGAAGGCGTGCTGCTCATGGAGCTGGTGGCCGACGAGTACGGTGATGCTGCGCCGCGCTTGAACGATGTGGTGCTGGAACCGGACCAGGCCCGCGAGTATCACGCGTATCTGATTTCCCAGATCGTGCTGATGCTGTGTACCGGTCTGGTGCACGGCGACCTTTCCGAGTTCAACGTGCTGCTGACGCCGACCGGCCCGGTGATCATCGACCTGCCGCAAGCGGTGGACGCGGCGGGCAACAACCACGCGTTCAGCATGCTGGAGCGGGATGTGGGCAACATGGCGTCCTACTTCGGGCGGTTTGCGCCGGAATTGAAGAAGACCAAGTACGCCAAGGAAATGTGGGCCTTGTACGAGGCCGGCACCTTGCACCCGGCCAGTGTCCTGACCGGCGAGTTCGCCGACACGGAAGAACTGGCTGACGTGGGCGGCATCATGCGCGAGATCGAGGCCGCGCGCCTGGATGAAGAGCGCAAGCAAGCCGTACGCGCGGCGGACGATGCTCCGCCGGGCAAGACCGAAGAACCGCCTCCGCCTTGGATGCAGTGATCGGTTAAAAAAAACCCGGCGTCGGCCGGGTTTTTTGTGGGTTACAGATTCAATACCTGTGTCGACTGTTAGTCCGCCTTCGCGGGCAAGCCCGCTCCCACAGGGATTTGTGCATGTGTGCAGAATTTGTGACCGGCCGCAAACACTGTGGGAGCGGGCTTGCCCGCGATGGCGTCGGTACAGCCGGCTTCAATGCATCAGGCTTGAGCCGGTTCAGCACAACACCCCGACTCAAGATTCTTCAGAATCGGGCAATCCGGCCGATGATCGCCCTGACAGTGCTCGACCAGATCCTGCAAGGTGTCGCGCAACTGCCCCAGCTCGCGGATCTTCCGGTTCAACTCTTCGATGTGCTGACGGGCCAGCGCTTTCACATCGGCGCTGGCGCGCTGGCGGTCTTGCCAGAGGGTCAGCAACTTGCCGACCTCTTCCAGGGAAAACCCCAGGTCCCGCGAGCGCTTGATGAACGCCAGCGTGTGCAGGTCATCATCGCCATACACCCGGTAGCCGCTGTCGGTGCGATGAGCGGCCTTGAGCAAGCCGATGGATTCGTAATAACGGATCATCTTTGCGCTCAGGCCGCTGTGGCGGGCCGCTTGGCCGATGTTCATCGGTTGTCCTCCAGGTCCTTGGGTTTCCAGGTTTTCAACAGTAGCGCATTGCTCACCACGCTGACGCTCGACAATGCCATGGCCGCCCCGGCCAGTACTGGATTGAGGAAGCCGAACGCCGCCAGCGGAATGCCGATCAGGTTATAGACGAAGGCCCAGAACAGGTTCTGCCGAATCTTGGCGTAGGTCTTGCGGCTGATCTCCAGCGCAGCCGGCACCAGTCGCGGATCGCCGCGCATCAAGGTAATGCCGGCCGCGTGCATGGCGACGTCGGTGCCGCCGCCCATGGCGATGCCGATATCGGCGGCGGCCAGTGCCGGGGCGTCGTTGATGCCGTCGCCGACCATCGCCACCACGCCGGTTTCTTTCAGTGTCGCGACGGTGGCGGCTTTGTCCGCCGGGAGCACTTCGGCATGCACATCCTGGATGCCCAGCGCCTCGGCCACCACCTTGGCGCTACCGCGATTGTCACCGGTCAGCAGGTGGCTACTGATGTTTCGTGCACTCAGTTGTTGCACCGCTTGCAGTGCGCCGGGCTTTAGAGTGTCACCGAAGGCGAACAGGCCCAGCACCTGTGGTTCGGGGGATTGTTCGATAAGCCAGGACAAGGTCCGGCCTTGTTTTTCCCAGGCGATCGCCGAGTTGGCCAGCGCCCCGGCATCCAAGCCGCTGTCCTCCAGCAGGCGCCGATTGCCCAGCGCCAGGCGACGCCCTTCGAGGGTGCCAGCGATACCCCGGCCGGTCAGGGACTGGCTGTCGCTGATATCGGCGACCTGCAAATGGCGTTCGGCACAGGCGTCCAGTACAGCCTTGGCCAGGGGATGCTCACTGCCCCGTTGCAGGGCGCCGGCCAGTTGCAGCAGGCTCGCCTCATTACCGTCGACGGCACTCAGATGAGCAATGCGCGGGGCGCCGGAGGTCAGGGTGCCGGTCTTGTCGAACACCACGGCGCTGACTTCATGGGCACGCTCCAGTGCCTCGGCATCCTTGATCAGAATCCCGTAGCGTGCCGCCACGCCGGTGCCGGCCATGATCGCGGTCGGTGTGGCCAGGCCCAGGGCGCAAGGGCAGGCAATCACCAGCACCGCCACGGCGTTGATCAGCGCGGTTTCCATCGGCGCGCCATACAGCCACCAACCGATCAACGTCGCCAGGGCAATCAGCAGCACGGTGGGCACGAACACCTGACTGACTTTATCCACCAGTTTCTGGATCGGCGCTTTCGCGGCCTGGGCGTCTTCCACCAGGCGGATGATCCGCGCCAGCACGGTTTCCGCGCCGAGGGCCTGGGTACGCACCAGCATCCGGCCTTCACCGTTGATCGCGCCGCCGGTGACTTTGTCGCCGGGCTGCTTGGGCACCGGCAGGCTCTCGCCGCTGATCAGCGCTTCGTCGGCGTGGCTCTGGCCTTCGATCACTTCACCGTCCACCGGAAAGCGTTCGCCGGGTTTGACCATCACCAGGTCATCGAGGCGCAGGGCGCTGATGGCGACCTCCTGCTCGCGGCCATCGATCACCCGGATCGCCCGCTCCGGGCGCAAGGCTTCGAGGGCGCGGATGGCGCTGGCGGTCTGGCGCTTGGCGCGGCTTTCCAGGTACTTGCCCAGCAGCACCAGGGCGATCACCACCGCCGAGGCTTCGAAATACAGATGCGGCATGCGCCCGGCGGCGGTGGCCCATTCGTACAGGCTCAAGCCATATCCGGCGCTGGTGCCCAGGGCCACCAGCAAATCCATGTTGCCGGCTCCGGCGCGCACGGCTTTCCAGGCGGCAACGTAGAACCGTGCACCGAAGATGAATTGCACCGGCGTGGCCAGGGCGAACTGCGCCCAGGCCGGCAGCATCCAGTGCACGCCGAACGGTTGCAGCAGCATCGGCAATACCAATGGCAAGGCGAGGGCAATGGCCATGATCAAGGCCAGGCGTTCGCGATGCAGACGTTGTTGCTGGTTGTCGGTAAGCGGGTGTTCGGCTTCCCATACGCTGGCGCTGTAACCGGCCTTGCTCACGGCGGCGATCAGGCTTTGCGGATCGATCTGGCCGAGCAGTTCCAGGTGGGCGCGCTCGTTGGCCAGGTTGACGCTGACGCTCTTCACCCCCGGCACCTTGGCCAGCGCTCGCTCGACGCGACCGACGCAGGACGCGCAGGTCATGCCGTCGATGCTCAATTCCAGGCTCTGTTGCGGCACGCTGTAGCCGGCCTTGGCGACGGCATCCATCAAGGCCGGCAAGCTGTCGGCGGGTGCCTGGACCCGCGCCTGTTCAGTGGCGAGGTTGACGCTGACGGCACTGGCGCCAATGACTTTGCTCAAGGCGCGCTCGACACGCCCGGCGCAACTGGCGCAGGTCATGCCGGCAATCGGCAGGTCGAACGTGGTGGATTCGGACATCGGTCGCACTCCCTGTAGTAGATGACCACAGGATCAACCTTGCCATGCTGGCAAGGTCAAGCGCCAATCTTGAACGTGCCGCTGATCTAATGTGGGAGCGGGCTTGCTCGCGAAAGCGTCGTGTCAGTCGACATCAATTTTGCCTGACACGACGCCTTCGCG
>NZ_JAHBDR010000121.1:0-11671 GCF_019956575.1 Pseudomonas sp. A-R-19 | reverse complement strand
CGATGGTGTATCAAGCACCGTTGTGTCGTCTGACACACCATCGCGAGCAGGCTCGCTCCTACAGATTTTGCGGTGATCTTGAGAGCGAGTTATCACGTTTAATTTAACTTTACGTGAGGATTTGGCGATCTTCCGGCTCCCATACTCGGCTCCAACGAACAACAACAAACGGGAGCCGGACATGTCGCAGAGCACTGCTTCACCCAAGTCCAGTCATCCACGCTGGCTCCGCCTGACCCACTGGCTCAACGCCCTGGCGGTGCTGGTGATGGTCACCAGCGGTTGGCGCATCTACAACGCCTCGCCGATCTACGAATTCAGTTTTCCCAAGGCGATCACCCTCGGTGGCTGGCTGGGCGGCGCGCTGCAATGGCATTTCGCGGCGATGTGGTTCCTGGCGATCAACGGCCTGATCTACCTGGCCTTCAACCTGTTCAGCGGACGCCTGAAACGGCGTTTCTTCCCGGTTTCGCCCAAAGGCGTGCTGCATGACCTGTGGGCTGCCTTGCGCGGAAAACTGGGGCATGCCGACCTCAGCCATTACAACCAGGTGCAGCGCGTCGCCTACCTGTTCGTGATGGTCGACATCACGCTGCTGGTGCTCTCCGGGCTGGTGTTGTGGAAGTCGGTGCAGTTCCCGTTGTTGCGTGAATTGCTGTTCGGTTACGAAGGCGCGCGTCGTGTGCATTTCTTCGCCATGGCGCTGTTGGTGGCCTTTGTGGCGGTGCATCTGCTGATGGTGGCGCTGGTGCCGAAAACGCTGTTGGCCATGATCGTCGGCCGCAAGGAGCAGGTATGAAAAAGCGCATTCAGATCCCGGGGCTGGACGAAGCATCGATCCTCACCGATGCCCACAAGATCCTCGCCCCGCAAATCGAAGACCGCTCGCGCCGCTCGTTCCTGCTGCGCGGCCTGACCCTCGGCGGCGTGGCGATGTTGTCCGGTTGCAACATCACCGACAACGAAAGCGTCGAGACCGCGTTGTCGTCCATGTCGCGCCTCAACGATCGGGTCCAGGGCTGGCTGTTCAATCCCAATGCGCTGGCGCCGACCTATCCCGAATCGATGATCACCCGGCCATTTCCGTTCAATGCCTTCTACGGCATCGACGAAGCACCGACGGTGGAAGAGGAGGGTTATCGGCTGGAGGTCACCGGCCTGGTCGCCGACAAGCGCAGTTGGCGCCTCGAAGAACTGCGCGCCATGGCCCAGACCGAGCAGATCACCCGGCACATTTGCGTCGAAGGCTGGAGCGCGATCGGGCGTTGGGGCGGCGTGCGCTTCAGCGATTTCCTCAAGCGCATCGGCGCTGACACCGATGCCAAATACGTCGGCTTCAAATGCGCCGACGACTACTACACCAGCATCGACATGGCCACCGCGCTGCATGCGCAGACTCAGTTGACGCTGACTTACGACGGCGCCGTGCTGCCCCGCGAGTATGGCTTCCCGATGAAGCTGCGCATGCCCACCAAGCTCGGCTACAAGAACCCCAAACACATCCAGGCGATTTTCGTCACTAACACCTATCCAGGTGGCTACTGGGAAGACCAGGGCTACAACTGGTTCGGTGGCAGCTGATGAACGTGCGAACCATTCACCGTCCACAAACCCGTGCTTCAAGGAGATTCATCATGAAAAAGTTGACCACCGTTGTCCTGTCCATGTGCCTGGCCGTTGGCGCCGCCAGTGTTTTTGCCGCCGACACCATGAGCAACGACAGCATGAGCAAGGATTCAATGTCCAAGGACGCCATGTCCAAGGATGCGATGAAGAAGACCGATTCGATGTCCAAAGATGCAATGTCCAAGGACGCGATGAAGAAAGACGCGATGTCCAAGGACTCCATGAGCAAGGACGGCATGAAAAAAGATGCCACGTCCAAAGATGCGATGAAAAAGGACGCCATGTCGCAGTAAATATCAGCAACCTCCAGTGGGAGCAAGTTCGCCTCCACTGGGGGAGCGGTAAGCGATGGGGACGGTGTGCCGCAGCCAACAAACAATTAGTTACCATACCAGACTTGCCGAAAGTGCACGCGCAACCAAAACTGCAGGTTTAAAGTGTTGTACACAATTCGCGGTAGAAAAAAACAACATGTTCCCATCTGGTATTTCATCTTCAAGTCGTGCGCCCATTGATAATCAATCCGGCGCATTGGCAGTGACGGCAACATCCTCCGAACACTATTTTCATTCTTCTTTTTTTCCCGCCAAAGGCGATCTGGTGTTAGGTCAGCCATCCGTTGCAAGCAAGCAAGACTCAGTGTGGACGCCCGGTCGTCTGCGGGAAAGTCTGTTGTCAATGTTTAATATAATGTTTGAGCAGCCTGAGCTGTTTGGTTTTCAAGACGCGAAGTGCACGAAAATAAACGATAGGCCAGATTCGATCGTGGATTTGGTGGGCACGATGGATATGGTCTTGAAGGAGGAAAGGCAGCGTAAAAAATCCAGTGTGAATAGCGAACCTGTCAGGCAACCCGATAGTAAGAGTATTCACAATGCTAACGTTGATTTGACGGGGGAGGTAGTCGGTGAGAGTGCTTGCGTCAGAAACTTTTGTAATGGTTTTCTTGAAGCGATGAATGAGATTGAGGGAAGTATACGAGGCTCCAATTCAAGTGATGAAATCGTATTGACGGACTACCACGGTATTTTTTTTACGCAGTAATCTTGATCAATTATTTTCAGGGTTGTGTGAGCACTCTCGTTACATTCCGGCAGCCAAGCTTCTCGAAACTGCAAGCAATCAGAAAGAACCCGTCGATGGAACATCATGGCAACGTATTCATAAACCCGCCGCCCATTTATTCTCGACTATCAGTAAGGACATGATTGATGGGTTTATTCGGCAGCCAAGCAAGCCAGAGCCTACAGCCCGCATTCATTTTTTTCTGGATGACATCCAGATGCATGATGTGGTTGACAGGACTGGCGCAGATGCCAATGAAACAACGTCTGAGGAACTGCGTCATCTATATCAATACAAGGATGAGTTGGGCGATAGAGTGAGGTTCTATCAAGATAACCTGGTGGTACCAGCGCCGTGGGAGCAGGATCCGAAATTGTGGAGTCGATGCGCAATCGATGCCACTGTGGCTTCAGCGCCGTCAGCACCTGAAAAAGCGATAGCCACAAGCGTTCAAGCTGACTCAAAGGGAGACGTGAGTGCATCGGTTTCATCCCTGCTGACAGATATTTATTATTTGAATTTTCGTGATTTCGATCTTGGAGACGAGTACGCCAAACGTAATGTAGGTTTTCCGGCGGAAATTAGTAAGTCGTATCATGAAGAAAAATGGGACGTTATTATTACTCAGGAAGAATATGCCTCTCTTTTAGCCTATAAAAAGGGATTTGATAAGCATATAGATCCTTGCATGGGTGTGGTGAATTCAGAGAGGAAGGGTTTTAATACAGTAGTGTCCTACATAGTGTCCGCGTTGGATAAATTGAGGGAGTTGGGTCAATTGGAATATTGCAACGGGTTTCGCATATACAGGTTTTTTGCGAAATATCCGGAGCTGCCAATTAAATTTCTTGAGGCAAGCTATTTGCACAGTTCTATTGTGCCGATAAAGCAGCTTCCTGATTTTCCTGAAGAAAAAGCAGCGAGCCCTGATCAGGTATTCGACTTCAAGAAAAATGATAAAGATGAGTATGAATTCATCCGGAAAAGTGATGGCGAAAGCTGCCAGCTGAATGGCGTGTTTACCTATGTCATCCTTCCAGATGAGCCTGATCATGTTTATTGCGGTGTGGGAAATGGTCAGCAGAATTCGAAAGGGGAGCCGAACGAATATCGGCATCGTAATATTTACTACGTAGAAGGTCACAGTTCACTGGCTCAAGGTAAAGATGTGCTGTTTGCTGGTGAATTTTTGTGTTTGGACGGTCAACTGAAACTCTGGACTAATGGCAGTGGTCATTATGAGCCAATAGCTGAGCTTCGTTTAACTAATCTAACGGAAGTGGTTAAGCGCATACTCCCTGATAACTTGTTTAGAGATCACGATGGGCTGACGGCAACTGAAATTCAGGCGCTCAACGCGTATATACAGATTCCGGAGAGTGACGAAGTCATTTTGACGGATAGCGACTCCGCACCTGCCGACTCTGATTCCGACTCCGACTCTATAACCGATGCAGATGTCTACAGGAAATCAATGATGGATAGAGGGTTGGGACGCCGGGTGCGCGTACGGTCTGTTGGTCCGACAAACGCAGGCGCAGTATGAAGAAAAAATGAGATGAAGTAATCGCTCCCATCGACGCCGCCACGAGCTGAGTACTCTGATGGTATGACTTGAAGTCATACCATCATGACTTTTAATGGTTACAGCCCCGCCAACCCCCGGTGTTAAAAAATCGCAAACCAGCTCATCAACAACAAAAAAGAGCGTTTGCAACCATGACTCATCATCACTGCCGCGTCTTCGCCAGCTTGCTGCTGCGCTCTTCAAACCCAGACATCTGCCACGCCAGGCCTCGTGCTTGCGTGCGCTGCTGAACACCCAAACAAATCCCTCTGCGTCCCAAAGAGTAATGATCATGAAAGAACTCGACCTGTACATCGGTGAAGGTTTCGAAGGCCCGGGCGTGAACGCCGCGCACATCAACATTCTGATCGGGCCGCGTAACGGTCCGGCAGGCCAGGCGTTCGCCAACAGCCTGGCCTCGCCAAGCCAGGGTCATTGCCCGTTCATGGTGATCGCCCAGCCGAACATTCCGGTCAAGCCGATGACCCTGTATGTGAACAAGGCTGCGATCGGCAGCGACCTGCATGGCAACGCCACCTGGGGCGCATCCCAGGCCGGTATTGCCAAGGCCGTTCTCGAAGCGCTGCTCGACGGCACCTTGCCGCCGGAAGCCGAGGACGAGTGGGCCATCGTGACGGCCAACTGGGTCAACCCGGCCTGCGACGACCTCGATGCGGTGTACCTGAACAACTACAACGCCTGCCGCACCGCGATCCGCGCCGCCCTGACCGGCAAGCCGGAAACCGCGCAGCTCAAGGATGTGGTCAATCACATCAGCAACCCTTTCTACACGCCAAAAGCCTGAGGTCCGCGCCATGCAATACATCCGTTTGGGCAACTCCGGCCTCGAAGTCTCCCGCCTGTGCCTGGGCACCATGAACATGGGCACCCCGGACTGGAAACCGTGGATCTTCGATGAGAAGAAAAGCGAGCCGATCGTCAGGCACGCGCTGGACAACGGCGTGAACTTCATCGACCTGGCGGACTTCTATTCCGCAGGTGTCGGCGAAGAAGTGGTAGGGCGCATCGTCAAGCGCCTGGCCCATCGCGAAGACCTGGTGATCACCACCAAGGTCGGCTACGGCACCCGCAGCGGCATCAACGCCAGCGGTCACTCGCGCAAGCACATCATGGACAGCATCGATGCTTCGCTGATGCGCCTGGACATGGATTACGTCGACGTCTTCATGCTGCATTACTTCGACGTCAACACCCCGGTCGAAGAAACCATGAGCGCCATGAACGACATCGTGCGTTCCGGCAAGGCCCATTACATCGGCGTGTCGACCATGCTCACCGGGCAGTTGGCAAAGATCCTCATGGCCTGCGAGCGCAACGGCTGGGTCAAGCCGATCAACATGCAGTTGCAATTGAACTGCGCCTACCGCGAAGAAGAGCGTGAGATGATCCCGTTCTGCCGCGACCAGGGCTTGGGTGTCTCGGTGTTCAGCCCGCTGGCCCGTGGCCTGCTGACCGGCGACGCGCAGTCGACCCGCAACCAGACCGATTTCTTCACCCAGCAGATGTACAGCGACGAAGCCTCGTTCGAAATCGCCCATTCGGTGCAGCGCGTGGCCCGTGCCCGTGGTGTGTCCAACGCACAGATTGCCCAGGCGTGGGTGGCCAACCATCCGGGCGTGGATTGCATGCTGGTCGGGGCCGACACCACTGAACAATTCGACAGTGCCCTGGCGGCCCTGGAGACCAAACTCGATGCCGAAGAGCTGCATGAGCTGGAGCGTAACTACACGCCGTGCGACGTGATCAACGATTACACCGCCGGTAAACGTATCCTGCGTTCGGCCCGCCCGGGTCTGGAACGCTTCAACCTGACCGAGGCCGTGGCATGAGCGCGTTGATCCGTCACGGCAATTTCATCGATGGCCAATGGTCCAGCGGCGGTGCGACTTATCCGGTGCTGAACCCGGCCAATGGCGAGCTGATCGCCGAGGTGCAAAAGGCCGGCGCTGAAGAGACTGATTTGGCCATCGCAGCCGCCAACCGCGCCTTGCCGGCCTGGCGCAAGCTGACCGCCAAGGAACGTAGCCAGCGCCTCAAGCGCTGGAGCGAGTTGATGCTGAGCAATCAGAAAGAACTGGCCACGCTGCTCAGCCGCGAACAGGGCAAGCCATTGGCTGAAGCCATGGGCGAAGTGGTCTACGCCGCCAGCTTCCTGGAGTGGTTCGGCGAAGAAGCCAAGCGTGCCTACGGCGATGTGATCCCGAGCCACAAGGCCGATGCACGGATCATCGTGGTCAAGGAAGCGATTGGCGTGGTCGCGGCGATCACCCCGTGGAACTTCCCGTTGGCCATGGTCACCCGCAAGGTCGGTCCGGCGCTGGCAGCCGGTTGCACGATGATCCTCAAACCGTCGGAGGAAACCCCGTTGTCGGCGTTCGCCCTGGCGGTGCTGGCCGAGCAGGCCGGGATTCCGGCCGGTGTGTTCAACATCGTCTCCGGTGATGCCGTGGCGATTGGTGGTGCGCTGCAAGCGTCGAGCGTCGTGCGCAAACTGTCGTTCACCGGCTCGACCCGCACCGGCAAGTTGCTGATGCGCCAGGCCGCCGACACCCTGAAAAAGGTCTCGCTGGAGCTGGGTGGCAACGCGCCGTTCATTGTGTTCGACGACGCCGATCTGGACGCGGCCGTCAAAGGCGCGATGGCCTCGAAGTTTCGCAACACCGGGCAAACCTGTGTCTGTGTAAACCGCTTCTTCATTCAGGATAGTGTGTACGAAGCCTTCACCGGAAAACTGGCCGAAGCGGTCGCAGCGATGCGTGTCGGCAGCGCCCTGGACGGAGAAACCGAGCAAGGTCCGTTGATCAATAGTGCAGCGCTGGCCAAGGTCGAACTGCACGTGAGCGATGCGGTGGAGAAGGGTGCCAAGGTTCTGTGTGGTGGCCGTCGTCATGCCCTGGGCGGCACGTTCTACGAGCCGACCATTCTTGCCGAAGCCAGCAGCGACATGCTCATCGCCCAGGATGAAACGTTCGGTCCGGTGGCTGCCTGCTTCCGCTTCAAGGACGAGGCCGAAGTGCTGCAACGGGCCAACGACACACCGTTCGGTCTGTCGGCCTACTTCTACAGCCGCGACATCGGCCGCGTCTGGCGCATGGCCGAAGGGTTGGAGGCGGGCATGGTCGGGATCAATGAAGGGATTATTTCCACGGAAGTGGCGCCGTTCGGCGGTATCAAGGAATCGGGCCTGGGTCGCGAAGGTTCGAAGTACGGTCTGGATGACTACCTGGAAATCAAATACCTGTTGATGGGTGGTCTCTAACCCCAGCCAACCCCCTGTAGGAGCGGGCCCTGTGGCGAGGGGGCTTGCCCCCGTTGGGTCGCGAAGCGGCCCCGGCATTTCCGGCCTTTAATCGGATGTTCCGGGTTTACGGCCGCTTCGCAGCCGAACGGGGGCAAGCCCCCTCGCCACAAAGGCTTGCTCCCACATTGGGTAATCAGTATTAGCAGTTTTCTTTCTCCATCAAGAACAACAATTGGAGATTTACATGTCCGTTAAACCGGTAAAAATCGACGACCTGCCCATCGGCCGTTTTCACATCAAGATCGCCGGCCTGACCTTCGGCGCGCACTTCACCGACGGCTACATCCTCGGCCTGATCGGCATCGCTTTCACCCTGCTGAGCCCACAGATGCAGCTGGACGCATTCTGGCAGGGCCTGATCGGTGCTTCGGCCTTGATCGGCCTGTTTCTCGGCAGCCTGTTCTTCGGCTGGATCTCCGACAAGGTCGGCCGGCAGAAAATCTTCCTCGTCAGCTTCGTGCTGATCACCATCGCCTCGGTGATGCAGTTCTACGTTGAATCGGCCATGGCGTTGTTCCTGTGCCGGGTGCTGATCGGTATTGGCCTGGGCGGTGACTACAGTGTCGGCCATGCGATGCTCGCCGAGTTCGCGCCGAAGAAACACCGCGGTGTGATGCTCGGTTCGTTCAGCGTGGTCTGGACGCTAGGTTATGTCGCCGCCACCTTCATCGGTACCGCCATGCTCGGCCTTGGCGATGATGCCTGGCGCTGGATGCTCGCCTCGTCGGCAATTCCGGCGGCACTGATCCTGATAGCCCGTATCGGTACTCCGGAGTCGCCTCGCTGGCTGGTCAATCAGGGCCGCATCGCCGAGGCCCGGGCCGTCGTCAAGAAACACCTGGGCGAACACGTCGAACTCGACGAAACCCCGTCCACCGAAACCCGTTCCGGCTACGCGGTGCTGTTCAGCCGTGAATACCGCAAGCGCACGGCGTTCAACTGCCTGTTCTTCGTGTGCATCGTGATGCCGTACTTCGCCATCTACACCTTCCTGCCGTCGATCCTGCAGACGATGGGCCTGGCCGAAGGGTTCGGCACCGAACTGATGTTGAACATGCTGCTGATCCTCGGCGCGCTGATCGGCATCTGGTGCACCGTCAAGTTCACCCGACGCGGTTTCCTGATCAACTCGTTCATCATCCTCGCCGTGGCGTTGTTCCTGTTGGCGGTGTTGCCGGGTAGCGCGGCGTGGCTGATGGTGCTGGTGTTCGGCGTGTTCACCCTGGTGTTGTCGGCGGTGAGTAACCTGGTGGGCGTGTTCCCGGCCGAAAGTTTCCCGACCGAAGTGCGTGCCAGCGGTATCGGCCTGGCCACGGCGGTGAGTCGCCTGGGTTCGGCGATCAGCACCTTCCTGTTGCCGGTGAGCGTGGCGGGGATTGGCATGAGCCCGACCATGGGCATTCTCGCGGCGATCCTGGCCATTGGCGGGTTGTTGTCGTGGGCCTGGGCTCCGGAGACCAAGTCGCTGACCCTGAGCCAGGCGGGCAAGGCGCAGAGTCCGGTGGAGGGTGGTGCGAAGGTAGCGGCGAAAGCGGCTACCCCGGTCTAACAGGCGGTCGCCGATCCAATTGTAGGAGCGGGCTTGCTCGCGATGGACTTCAACAAAACGCTGGGTGCCTGACACACCAATGCGCTCTCTAGTCCATCGCGAGCAAGCTCGCTCCTACACAGGGGATGCCGGTGACTTAAGGCTTACTGACCAACCCCAACCACTCGGTAAACAACCGCACCTTCGACAAGCCCTGCTTGTCATTAGCGATATCCAGCCAATAGCCATACGGCCCGACCACTTCCACCGGGGTGATCGGCAGCAGGCTGCCATTGGCCAGTTCCTTTTCGATCATCTGCCGGTCGATCACCGCCAGCCCGCCGCCCGCCAATGCGGTGTGGATCACCTGGTCCAGGGTGCTGAATTCCAACCCTTGCCCCGCGTCGACATCCTCACGGCCCATGGCCGCCAGCCAGTTCTCCCAGACCTTCAGGCGCTTGCCGTCGTGCAGGATGTGCAGCAACGGAAATTGCCGCAGGTCCGGCGGCTCGCCGTTGCTGAACAGCTCCGGACTGGCCACGGCGATGTGCCGTTCCATGACCAGCAAGCGGCTGCTGCAATGGCTGGCGGCTTCGAGGCCGAAGCGGATGTGGCAGTCGATTTCCGCGAGGCTGTCGTGGCCCAGCGAGTTGGTCACGCTCAGGCTGATGTCGGGATAGCGTTGCACGAACGCCCGTAGGTGCGCCGACAGCCAGCGTGTCGCCCAGGTCGGTGGCGCGACGATGCGCAGGCGTTGCCGAAGATTGGGTACGCGTACGGCTTGCAGGGCGCGTTCGATATGGTCGAAAGCCTCGCTCAGGTGTGGGGAAAGGGCGGTGCCCGAGTCGGTCAGTGACAGGCCCTGGGGGGTGCGGATGAACAGCGCGACGCCGAGGTAGTCTTCCAGTTGTTTGATCTGCCGGCTGACGGCGCCCTGGGTAACATTCAGACTCAATGCCGCCTGACTGAAACTGCGATGCCGGGCGACTTCTTCGAAGATTCGCAACATGTTGAGCGAGGGCAGTTGACGCATGAAGAAAGGGCTCCGCACCGGCCTCCAGTGTTGCGTGGGGCAGGTTGAATGTACGACATTTCAGAAGGCCCTATCTGACTATCAGTGATGGGCTGATGCAAGTGTTGTTTGAGATGACGCCATCGCTGGCAAGCCAGCTCCTACAGAGATTTTCGCTGTTCACAAAACCTGTAGGAGCTGGCTTGCCAGCGATGGCCTCCCCAAGGATGTAAAAAGCCCGGATCGGTCACCTGCTGTATCAAAAATGAATTTCCGCGGAGTCCGCTGCTCATACCTTTAAGGTAGCGGATTAGAGCCCGCGAAATCATTGAGGCAATCAGGGAGCGGCACGGTCATGAGTCGAATAGCGACGGCGGGTGGAGATCTTCCTGGTGGATTGATTCTGGTGGTTGAGGACGATCCGCTGATCCTCGAGTTTCTCTGTGAGATTCTTCAGGAGGAAGGTTTTGTCGTCGAGCCGCAGATCAGTGCGGACGCAGCAATTATCTATCTGGAGCAGCATGCGCCGCAGGTGGGCATGCTGCTGACGGATATCACCATGCCCGGCACGCTCAATGGCGCGGACCTGGCCAACCAGTTCGGCGATCGCTGGCCGGACAAGCCGATCATGATCATGTCCGGTTTCGAAACCCCTGAAAGCGCGGGCGTGCGACACGAGGTCGCTTTCATCAAGAAACCCTGGATGATCGGCGGGCTGCTCGATTGCGTGGGCCAGACCTTCAAGTCCAAACGACTCAACTGACCCGCGCGCAGATGCTACATTGCCGGGGAAATCCGTCCGGCACCTGCGAGGTCATTTTCCTTGTCCGATCACTCTGTATTCAACGCGACTTACCGTGCCTTTCTGTTCGACATGGATGGTACGGTCCTGACGTCCATTGCCGCCGCCGAGCGGGTCTGGACAACCTGGGCCGTGCGCCATGGTGTCGACGTCGAGACTTTTCTGCCGACCATTCACGGTGCCCGCGCCATCGACACCATCCGGCGCCTGAACTTGCCCGGGGTGGATGCCGAGGCTGAAGCCGCGTGGATTACCGAAGCGGAAATCGAGGATGTCGACGGGGTATTGGAAGTGGCTGGCGCAGCACGTTTCCTCAAGTCATTGCCGGTTCATCAATGGGCCATCGTCACTTCCGCCCCACGGGAACTGGCGTTGCGGCGGATGGCGGCAGCGGGCATTCCCGAGCCCGGGGTGATGGTC
This sequence comes from Pseudomonas sp. A-R-19, assembly GCF_019956575.1. Lineage (NCBI taxonomy): Bacteria > Pseudomonadati > Pseudomonadota > Gammaproteobacteria > Pseudomonadales > Pseudomonadaceae > Pseudomonas > Pseudomonas sp. A-R-19. The sequence goes on along the minus strand of NZ_JAHBDR010000121.1, from coordinate 329 downwards.
ACGGCCGAAGACGTCACGGCGGGTAAACCCGATCCGGCGGGGTACCAACTCGCAGCCCGGCGCCTGGGCGTCGAACCTGGGCAGTGTCTGGTTTTTGAAGACGCCACGGTGGGGATTCTGGCGGCCGAGGCGGCGGGGGCGGATTTGATGATTGTCACGGCGACTCCTGAGCAGCCTGTTGAGACGCCTCATGCGACGTTGGCGGGTTATGAAGCGGTGCGGGTTCTGGTGGATGCCGCTGGACTGCGCCTGCTCACCGTCTAATGTGGGAGCGGGCTTGCTCGCGAAGGCGGTGTGTCAGGCAATTGCAATGTCGACTGACCTGTCTC
>NZ_JAHBDR010000120.1:0-11782 GCF_019956575.1 Pseudomonas sp. A-R-19 | reverse complement strand
GAGGATCGCCATCGCCAGCAAGCCGGCTCCTACAAGGGGGGGCGTTTACTGCGGGCGAACGCGCAGGGTCAGGCCCTTGAGGAAGTTGCGCAGCAACTGGTCGCCGCACGGGCGATAGTTGGTGTGACCGAACTTGCGGAACAGCGCGCTCAGCTCAGGCTTGGACACCGGGAACTCGGCAGCCTTGAGGATCGCGTGCATGTCGTCTTCTTTCAGCTCGAACGCCACCCGCAGCTTTTTCAGGATGATGTTGTTGGTCACCGGCACTTCGATCGGCTGCGGCGGACGGCTTTCGTCCTTGCCGCGCTTGAAGATCACCAGGCCGTCGAGGAAGTGCGCCATGACTTCGTCCGGGCAGCGTACGAAACCTTCCTCGTCTTCCTCTTTTTTGTCGAGGTAGGTCAGCAGGTCCGGCAGGGTCACGTCCATGCCGCCGAGCTTGATGATCTCGATGACTTTCTTGTCGCTGATGTCGAGCATGTAGCGCACGCTGCGCAGTACGTCGTTATGAATCATGTGTGCAGTCCTGATAATCAGCTGTGGGCGTCGCGGCCAGGCGCGACGCCGAAATGTGTGGCGGCGAGAAAAGCCTTAGAACTTCTCTTTGCCGGACAGGTAGCGCCATTGCCCCACTGGCACTTTGCCGATGGACACGCCGCCGATGCGGATGCGACGGATGGCGACGACCTTCAGGCCGACCGCCTGGCAAAGCAGGGCGATGATGCCCGGCTGCGGGTTCTTCATGGCAAAGCGCAGACGGTTTTCGTTCTGCCAGCTGGCCTTGACCGCCGGCAATTCCTTGCCCTTGTAGGTCAGGCCGTGGTTCAGGCGGTTCAGGCCGTGAGCCACCATCTCGCCCTCAACCTCGACTACATACTCTTGCTCGATCTTGCTGGAGTCGGCAGTGAGTTTGCGCAGGATTTTCCAGTCCTGGGTGAACACCAGCAGGCCGCTGGCGTTGGCCTGCAGGTCGGTGCTGGCGGTCAGGCGCAGGAAGTGCCCACGCAACGGGCGCTTGCCGTAGCGGTGCTCTTCGCTCAGGGTTTCGGCGCCGAGGGTGGCCATGGCGGTGTCTGCGTCCATGCCGGCGGGGACGTTCAGCAGCAGGGTCACCGGTTCCGGCGCGGTGGCCTTGGCTTCTGGATCAAGCTCGACTTTCTGGGTGTCGACCTTGAATTGCGGCTCGTCGATGACTTCGCCGTCGACGGTGACCCAGCCGCCCTCGATGAACAGCTCAGCCTCCCGACGGGAACAGCCGACGAGTTCGATGAGGCGTTTGGAGAGACGAATCGGGTCAGTCATGTCAGGGGCCGTAACAAAAAGGGGTGGGCATTGTACCTGCCTGGCGCCGGTTAATCCCGGCTCCATTTGCGCCGCGAGGCATTTTGTAGAAGCTGGCTTGCCAGCGATGCAGGCAACACGGTCTGTCAGTTGCACCGAGGTGATGCTATCGCCGGCAAGCCAGCTCCTACAGGTCTTGCATGTATCAGCCGTTGCGCGTCAGCTTTTGGGGTTGGCGCAAACGCATGTGCAACAGCGGATACGGCTGGCCCATGCCATCGACTTCCGAGCGACCGATGACTTCGAAACCCTGCTTGAAGTAAAAGCCGAGGGCTTGCGGGTTCTGTTCGTTGACGTCCAGTTCATCGGCGTTCAGGTGTTCCAGGGCATAGTGCAGCAATTTCTTGCCCAGGCCCTGGCCGCGATGGTCGGGGTCGATGAACAGCATTTCGATCTTGCCGGCCGCGACGCCGGCGAACCCGGTGATGCGTTGGCTCGAATCCTTGGTGCAGATCAGCATCACCGAGTCGAGGTAGCGGGTCAGCACCAGGTTTTTCAGCAGTTCGATGTAGCTTTCCGGCAGAAAATCGTGGGTCGCGCGTACCGAGGCCTCCCAGACCCGGGTCAATTCTTCGTAGTCGCCGAGTTTCGGCGTGTGGATGACCGAATGCTGACGCATGCCCGTCTGCCTCTTATGCGGTGGTTGATAGGAATCCTTCCAACCTCAAACGATAGCCGTAAAAAAGCCCCGCATCTCGTCAAGAGAGCGGGGCTTTGCGTATTTTTTGCGTCTAGATCTGTTCAGCCCACAGATCGTATTCGTCGGCGTCGGTCACTTTGCACCAGACCTTGTCGCCCGGCTTGAGGTTGCTGCCGTTGTCGATGAAGACGTTGCCGTCGATTTCCGGGGCATCGAAGAAGCAGCGGCCCACCGCGCCTTGTTCGTCGACTTCATCGACCAGCACTTCGATCTCGCGGCCGATGCGCATTTGCAGGCGCGCCGAGCTGATGGCCTGCTGGTGCGCCATGAAGCGCTCCCAGCGGTCCTGCTTGACGTCGTCCGGGACGACTTCCAGGTCCAGGTCATTGGCCGGTGCGCCTTCTACCGGCGAGTACTGGAAGCAGCCGACGCGGTCGAGCTGGGCTTCGGTCAGCCAGTTCAGCAGGTACTGGAAGTCTTCTTCGGTTTCACCCGGGAAGCCAACGATGAAGGTCGAACGGATGATCAGGTCCGGGCAGATTTCGCGCCAGTTCTTGATGCGGGCCAGGGTCTTGTCTTCGAAGGCCGGGCGTTTCATCGACTTCAGCACTTTCGGGCTGGCGTGCTGGAACGGGATGTCCAGGTACGGCAGGATCTTGCCGGCGGCCATCAACGGGATCAGCTCGTCGACGTGCGGGTACGGGTAGACGTAGTGCAGGCGAACCCAGACACCGAGGGTGCTCAGGGCTTCGCAGAGTTCGGTCATGCGGGTTTTCACCGGCGCACCGTTCCAGAAACCGGTGCGGTATTTCACGTCGACGCCGTAGGCGCTGGTGTCCTGGGAGATCACCAGCAGCTCTTTGACGCCGGACTTGACCAGGCGCTGGGCCTCGTCGAGCACGTCACCCACCGGACGGCTGACCAGCTTGCCGCGCATCGACGGGATGATGCAGAAGCTGCAGCTGTGGTTGCAGCCTTCGGAAATCTTCAGGTAGGCATAGTGGCGCGGGGTCAGCTTGATGCCTTGCGGCGGCACCAGGTCGATCAACGGGTTGTGATCCTGGCGCGGTGGCACGACTTCGTGCACGGCGTTGACCACTTGCTCGTACTGCTGCGGACCGGTCACGGCCAGCACGCTCGGGTGTACGTTGCGAATGTTGCCTTCTTCGACGCCCATGCAGCCGGTCACGATGACCTTGCCGTTTTCCTTGATGGCTTCGCCGATCACTTCCAGGGACTCGGCCTTGGCCGAATCGATGAAGCCGCAGGTATTGACCACTACAACGTCGGCGTCCTGGTAGGTGGACACGACGTCATAGCCTTCCATGCGCAGCTGGGTAAGGATGCGCTCGGAGTCGACCAGTGCTTTGGGGCAACCCAGGGATACGAAGCCAACCTTTGGATTGGCCGGCGCAGGAGTGGTGGACATGTCTAACCTCGGTATTTTGTGACGCCGCTTGCCGGGCAGGGCAAAACCGACGGACGGGCGCTTGAACTGCGCCTCTGATCAAAAAGTGCGCAATTCTAGCGATGAGTCGCTCACTTGACCAGCTTTATGCAGGGAAATACGACGAGTGCTGCGCTATGCTTCGCGCCGTTACGCTTTACTGGTTTTTTACAGTCAACAAAACGTCTGTAACGAGAAGTAAAACAGCGCATGCTGCACGTCAAAGCATAGTGCTTCTTTCAAAGAAGCCCGAGTCTGGGTAGTAGGAGTGGTGGATGGGTCAGGCAAGTAGTCAGGCTGCGGGTGCCGAACATTCGGCGGTGAAGCCGATCGGCATGCTGGTCGCGGCAGTCGGGGTGGTTTATGGCGATATCGGCACCAGTCCGTTGTACACCCTCAAGGAAGTGTTTTCCGGCGGCTATGGCGTGCCGGTCAACCATGACGGGGTGCTGGGGATTCTGGCGCTCATTTTCTGGTCGCTGATCTGGGTCGTGTCGATCAAGTACATGATGTTTGTACTGCGCGCCGACAACCAGGGCGAAGGCGGGATCATGGCCCTGACCGCACTGGCCCGACGGGCGGCGGCGGGGCATGCGAAGCTGCGCGGCTTTCTGGTGGTCTGCGGGTTGATCGGCGCGGCGCTGTTCTATGGCGATAGCATGATCACCCCGGCGATTTCCGTGCTGTCGGCGATTGAGGGCCTGGGGCTGGCGTTCGACGGGATCGACCATTGGGTGGTGCCTATCTCCCTGGTGGTGCTGGTGGCGCTGTTCCTGATCCAGAGCCATGGTACGGCGCGGATCGGTATTCTGTTCGGGCCGATCATGGTGACCTGGTTCCTCGTACTGGGTGCACTGGGCGTCTATGGCATCAGCCAGCATCCGGAAGTCCTGCAAGCGATGAACCCGGTGTGGGGTGTACGCTTCTTTATCGTGCACCCGGGGATGGGCGTGGCGATTCTCGGCGCCGTGGTGCTCGCACTGACCGGTGCCGAAGCGCTGTACGCGGACATGGGCCACTTCGGTCGCAAGCCGATCGCTCGTGCCTGGTTCATCCTCGTGCTGCCAGCGCTGGTACTGAATTACTTCGGTCAGGGTGCCTTGCTGCTGGGCGACCCGGAAGCTGCCCGTAACCCTTTCTACCTGTTGGCTCCAAGCTGGGCGTTGATCCCGCTGGTCGGCCTGTCGACCATGGCCACGGTGATTGCCTCGCAAGCGGTGATTTCCGGTGCGTTCTCCCTGACCCGTCAGGCGATCCAGCTCGGTTACATCCCGCGCATGCACATCCGACACACTTCCAGCGCCGAACAGGGCCAGATCTACATCGGGGCGGTGAACTGGGCGCTGATGGTCGGCGTGGTGCTGTTGGTGCTGGGTTTCGAATCCTCCGGTGCCCTGGCCTCGGCCTACGGCGTGGCGGTGACCGGGACCATGCTGATGACCAGTATTCTGGTGTCGGCGGTGATCCTGCTGCTGTGGAAGTGGCCGCCGGTGCTTGTGGTGCCGGTCCTGCTGGGTTTCCTGTTGGTGGACGGTGTGTACTTCGCCGCCAACGTGCCGAAAATCGTCCAGGGCGGTGCATTCCCGGTGATCGCCGGTTTCGCGCTTTTTGTACTGATGACCACCTGGAAGCGCGGCAAGCAGTTGCTGGTCGAGCGTATCGATGAGGGTGGATTGCCACTGCCGATCTTCATTAGCAGCATCGCGGTACAACCGCCGCATCGCGTTCAGGGCACCGCGGTGTTCCTGACGGCACGGGCGGATGCCGTGCCCCACGCGCTGTTGCACAACCTGCTGCATAACCAGGTACTGCACGAGCAAGTGGTGCTGCTGACGGTGGTGTACGAAGACATCCCGCGGGTGCCGCCAACACGGCGTTTCGAGGTCGATGCCTACGGCGAAGGTTTCTTCCGGGTGATCCTGCACTTCGGCTTTACCGACGAGCCGGACGTACCGAAAGCCTTGAAGCTGTGTCACCTCGACGAGCTGGACTTCAGCCCGATGCGCACCACGTACTTCCTCAGCCGTGAAACGGTCATCGCTTCCAAGCTCGAAGGCATGTCGCGCTGGCGTGAGGCACTGTTTGCGTTCATGTTGCAGAACGCCAATGGTAATTTGCGCTTCTTCAATCTGCCGCTGAACCGGGTGATTGAGCTGGGTACGCAGGTGGAGATGTAAGCTAGATCAAAAAGCCTCCGTTGCCCTTGCGGCAGCGGGGGCTTTTTTGTGGGCGAACACAACGTCTGCAGACGATGAGTATCCACTGTGGGGCTTGCTCGCGAAGGGGGCGTGTCAGTCGAGATAGTTGTTGTTTGACACACCGCTTTCGCGAGCAAGCCCGCTCCCACAGGGGATATGTGGTGTTTGCTGGAATGAAAAAGCCCCCGCTACCGTGAAGTAGCGGGGGCTTTTTTGGGGTTGGCTCAGATCACTCCGCAGCCGCCGCGTCCTTCGGCTGGCGCTTCTCGATCACATCCACCAGACGCTTGGCCAGCGCCGGGTAGTTCTCGTCGAAGTGGTGGCCGCCAGGCAGCTTGATGGCTTCGCCCACCGCTGTCTTGTCGGTGCAGCCGCTTTCGTCGGTTTCTTCTTCGCCGTAGATGCACACCACTTTCGCGGCTGGCAGCTTGGCCATTTCCGGGCCGGTGGCGGCTTCCTTGCCGGCGTTGCCGAGCCAGCCTTCGACTTCGATTTCGAAGCTGCCGGTGCGGGCGAAGGCCAGCAGGATGATTGCGTCGACGCGATTCTGTTCCGACTCGGCCAGACGGTTGTAGATCGCCGGCAGGACATCGGCGCCGAACGAGTAACCGGTCAGGATGAAGCGCTTGGTGCCCCATTTCTGCCGGTAGTGCTGCATCAGCTCAGCCAGGTCCAGCGCGCTTTGCTCCGGGCTCTTGTGCTGCCAGTAGTAGCGCAGGGTGTCGATGCCGACCACCGGGTAGCCGATCTTGGCCATCTCGCCCGCCACATCGCGGTCCAGGTCGCGCCAGCCGCCGTCGCCGGACAGGAACAGGGTCACGGTGTCCCTGGCCTGACCGGCAGGCACTTCGACCACCGGGATCTGCAGGCCACCAGCGGCCTTGTCGCCGCCGACGAGGATCTTGCGCAGTTCGTTGTTCAGCACTTGCGGCAGGTTGATGTCGTAGTCGCTGATGCTGGTCTCGGCGTTCGGTTGATCGCGCACGAAGCCGGCGCTGGTGTCGTCCGGGTTGTCGTTCCACGCTGCCAGCCAGCGGCCGTGGGCGGCGCTTTTCGGCAACAGGTGCGTGCAGCCGCCCTTTTCCAGGGCCAGGTCGACCGAGACGGCCTGGGCCTTGTCATTCTTCTGCTCGGACAGCCAGCGCCAGGCCAGCACGGCGCCCGGGCCGATGCCGCTGACCAGGGTGGCCGGGCCTTTGAGTTCCCGCAGGCCCGCTTGCAGGGCACGGCTTTGCAGCAGGCAGTCCTTGGGCAGGATCACCTGGACAATCTGTGCCGAGCCGCTGCGGCTCAGGGTCAGCAATTGCTTGTCGCTGAGTTTCTGGTCTTCGTTGACCGCCACCAGCACCTGGGCTTGTGGCGTGGTGCCGGGGATGACGCGGGTCATCGGCGCACCGTCGGCCGGGGTCAGCAATTGGAGGGTCGGTTCCGGTGCCGGGCGTTTGAGGTACCAGTAACCGCCACCGAGAACCAGGGCCACTATCACCAGTGTGCCCAATACATACCGCAAGGAGCGTTGAATCATCAGCGTTTCACCAATCCGGTCAAGCCGCCCGCGATCAGGGCGGCAGTGTCGGCCAGCGCAACCAGCGGATCGAGTCCGGCGGGCACGGCCATATAACGGGGTTCCCAATCAGGCTGGAACTTGTCTTTGAAGCGGCGCAAGCCTTGGAAGTTATACAGCTGCTCACCACGGCGGAATACCATCGAGCCCAGGCGCTGGGTCAATGGTGCGCCGCGACGGGGTTGCAACCCCGACAACGGCACCATGCCCAGGCTGAAACGCGCGTATCCATGGTTTTTATAATGTTGAATCAGGCCGACCATCATGAATTCCATGGTCAGCTTCGGGGCGTCCGGGTGGGCGCGCATCAGGTCGAGGCTGGCCAGGTCATGACCATAGGTCTCGAGCAGGTTGGCGAACGCCACCGGGCGCCCTTCGAAACGAATCACCGCGATGCGGAAATACTTGAGGTAGTCATCGCTGAAGCGGCCCAGCGAAAAACCTTTCTCGCGGACATTTTTGCCAGTCAGCCAGGCATCGGAAATCACCTTGAGCTCATCCATCGGCGCGTGGCCCGGCTCATGGATTTCCAGGGACAGGCCGTCACGGGTGCCACGGTTCCAGGTGTAACGCAGGTCCTTCATCTCTTTGCCCTTGGCTTCGAGATCAAAACGCTTGAGGTCGACCCGGGCTTCTTCGCCGAGCTTGATCGCGGTCAGGCCGATGTCCATGTAGTACGGCAGGTTCTCGGCGCGCACTTGATAGAACACGGGACGGGCGTGGTGGATGTCGCACAGGTCGCGGAACTGCCAGATCATTTCCGCCCGTTGCTGGCCCGGGCCGATCGGGTCATACAGCGCCACCAGGCTGCGGCCACGGCGGGCGTACATCAGGAAGGCTTCGTCATTGGGGTGAAACAGCAGCGCCTTGTCACCGGTCAGGGCCAGGCCGCCATCTGGTTGGGCCGATGCCATGAGGATCTTGCTGGCGCGCTCCAGTTCGTCGGGCGTCGGCAGGTGAATGACCGGACGCGCGGTGCGCAGCAGCCAGGTCAGCGACACCACCACCAGCAACACTGCGGCGCCGAGCAGCGAACGCAGGCCGCGAGGGGCGTCGGCGTCGAGGGTGAACTGCCACCAGAGTTGGTGGCTGTACGGAACGTCCTGGTAGGCGAACAGCAGCAGCCACATCGAAGCACCGAGTACGCACAGGCTGGCCACCAGGTACAGCGGCGAGAACGGCAGTTCGGTCAGGCGGCTGGGGCGATAGAACGAGCGGCGGAATACCCCGAGCAGGCTCGCCGTCAGCACCATCAGGCTGGCTTCTTCCCAGTCAAAACCTTTGAGCAGTGAGAGCAGGGCGCCGACCAGCAACAGAATGGTGGTCAGCATCCATGCGGCCGACAGCCGCCGACGCAGGCCCTGGGCCAGCAACAGGCAAAGGACGCCGACCAGGCTGGCGCCAAAGTGCGAAGCATCGACCAGTCGATGGGGGATCAGGAAACCGATGTGTTCCAGGCGGGTATCGATTTCCGGAGTGGCGCCGGAGAACAGCAGGACAACGCCGGACAGGAATACCAGCACCGCCAGTATCGGAGCCGCCAGGCCTGAGGCCGCGCGCAAGGTCTGGCGTGTCTGGAACAGGCGCTGGCCTTCGTTGATCAGCAACAGCAGGCAGGCCACCAGCAACGGCAGGACCACGTAGATCAAACGATAGAGCAGCAGGGCGGCTGCCAGCGGCGCAGCACCGAGGGTGTCGGAAAACGCCGCCAGTAATATAGCCTCGAACACCCCGACACCGCCCGGCACATGGCTGAGCACGCCGGCGGCGAGCGCCAGCAGGTAAACCAGAAGGAACGCGCCGAAGGGTGGCGTTTCCGGCAGCAGTAGATAGAGGACAGTCGCGGCGGCCGCTACGTCCAGGGCCGTGATGATCAATTGCAGGAACGTCAGGCGACGCCCCGGCAGGCGTAAGGTACGGCGCCCGATCCTGACCAGCAGGTTGTCCGGGAAAGGCTGGTCCGGAAGCCGACGACGATAGAGACCGATCGCCAACACCGAAAACAGCACGAGCACCACGGCGGCCACTACGCCCAGCAGCGTCTCGGAGAGCCCCAGGGCCGTAGACGCGGCTGGCAGGTCGCTGAGTGTCGCCAGGGCGGCCAGCGGCGGCAGGGCGCAGCCCAGCGAGAGGCTGGCGAACAGCGTCATGCGGGCGACTTCAGCCGCTCCCAGGCCATGACGGACATAGAGGCGATAGCGAACCGAGCCCCCCGACAACATTGAAAGACCGATGGCGTTGCCGATGGCAAAGGCGGTGAAACCACCCAGTGCCAGCGCGCGCGGTGCCAGGCTCACCCCGGCATAGCGGCTGGCCGACCATTCGTAGCCGAGCAGAATGATGAAACCCACCACGGTTGCGCCCAGGGCGCCCATCAACGCAGGTTTCGGAACTTCGAGGATCGAGTCGTGCAGCGCGTAAAGGTCGAGTTCGCTCAACAGGTGGCGACAGGCAATCAGCGCGATCGCGAACAACAGCAGGGTGACCGCCAGGCCGATGGGTTGACGGTACTTGCTCAATCGATCAAGCAGGCGCAGACGCTCCGCGTTGATCGGTTGTGTCGCTGTGACAGTGTCTTGTGAATCAGACGAGTTGGCGCGCATCAATCACCTCTTGGATTGTGCGCGACAGGATGGGGGTATCCAGCCAAGTTACCAATCCCTGTAGAAAAAAATAATCACAAATATTAACGCCTATCACCGGGCGGCGGGGACGGCGCGACATCAGTCGTGAGGGCTTCAGCCTGTGATAGAGCATAGTCTGAACCTGGCGCATGGGGGATCCCAAACGGCTTGCTACACAGTGACAGATCATTGTTGCGAAAGGACTTTTTCAACAGATACAAAAAAGGCCACTCTTTCGAGTAGCCTTTTTTGATGTTTGGTTGCGGGAGCCGGATTTGAACCGACGACCTTCGGGTTATGAGCCCGACGAGCTACCAGACTGCTCCATCCCGCGTCTGTGTGGCGGCATTCTATAGAGATACGCGTGGGTGTCAACCGTTAATCCTGAAGCAGGTCAAATAAACGTTGAATCGCGGCAAACGGTCGCAGGCACAACCTAAGTTTCGGAATCAGAACGATTTCCTGTTTTGGTAGGGTTGAGGGCCCAGGCCTTGTTTCGGCGCTCGGCGCTACAAAACAAGCACGCACAAAAAAGGCCACTCTTTCGAGTAGCCTTTTTTGATGTTTGGTTGCGGGAGCCGGATTTGAACCGACGACCTTCGGGTTATGAGCCCGACGAGCTACCAGACTGCTCCATCCCGCGTCTGTGTGGCTCATTCTATAGAGATGCGCTCGGGTGTCAACCTTCAATTCTGATAAAACCTGTTCTGCTTCAATCGGTTAGCTAGTCGACGGGGAGGGTTTGCGGTCTGTGAGGCAGGCGGGGCAAGGCCTGTGGCTCTATTGGGAATGATTTCCCGATTGAAAAAATAAATTCATCAGCGACATTTCCCACGCGTCGAAAAGAACATTCAGACTACTGGTGCTATATACAGGTGTCGGTGAGATACTGCATATCCGTCGTACCAAGACGCCTTTTCCTTGCCATGAACACTGCTTTGCCATGACTCAGCGAAAGATCATCCACGTCGATTGTGACTGTTTCTACGCCGCCATAGAGATGCGCGATGACCCGCGTCTGGCCGGCAAGCCATTGGCGGTGGGCGGGTCGGCGGATCGGCGTGGGGTGATCGCGACCTGCAACTATGAGGCGCGGGCATACGGGGTGCGTTCGGCAATGTCCTCCGGGCACGCCTTGAAGCTGTGCCCGGACCTGACCATCGTCAGGCCACGCATGGATGCCTATAGAGAAGCCTCCAGGGAAATTCATACGATCTTTCGTGACTACACCGAGATCATTGAGCCGCTCTCGCTCGATGAGGCGTACCTCGATGTGTCCGACAGCGCGCATTTCGCCGGCAGTGCTACGCGAATTGCCCAGGACATCCGGCGTCGGGTCTCCAACCAGTTGCATATCACCGTGTCGGCGGGAGTGGCACCAAACAAGTTTCTGGCCAAGATCGCCAGTGACTGGAAAAAGCCCAACGGCCTGTTCGTCATCACGCCGGACCAGGTCGAGAACTTTGTCAGTGGCTTGCCGGTGAGCAAATTGCACGGGGTCGGCAAGGTCACCGCCGATAAGCTCGGCAAGCTGGGTATCACTGATTGCCTGCAATTGCGCGAGTGGGACAAGTTGGCGCTGGTGCGTGAGTTCGGCAGCTTTGGCGAGCGACTCTGGAGTCTGGCTCGCGGGATCGATGACCGAGTGGTGCATAACGACAGTCGTCGTCAGTCGATTAGCGTCGAAAATACCTACGACGTCGATCTGCCGGATCTGAGGAGTTGTCTGGATAAACTACCCGAGTTGCTGGAGACCCTGGCCGGCCGCATGGCGCGCATCGACAGCAGCTATCGTCCGGGCAAGCCCTTCGTCAAAGTGAAGTTCCACGACTTCACCCAGACTACATTGGAGCAGGCCGGGGCAGGGCGGGATTTGGGCAGTTATCAGTTGATGCTGACCCAGGCTTTCAATCGCGGCGGCAAACCGGTGCGGTTGTTGGGGGTCGGGGTGCGGCTGGAGGACTTGCG
>NZ_JAHBDR010000119.1:0-11889 GCF_019956575.1 Pseudomonas sp. A-R-19 | reverse complement strand
GTTCAAAGCCCCCGCCCACCACCTGGGTTTCGCCGAACGGCGCCAGGACCGGGGCGAACACCGCCACCAGCACGTACAGCACGATCATCAACAAACCGAACTTGGCGCTCAGGGGCGCCCGCCACACTTGTTTCAACAGGCTCATGGTCTACCCCTTCGGATGCATCAGGCGTGGGTTGCTGGCAATCGACAGCACATCGGCACTGGTGTTGAGCAGGATGTAGGTCGCGGCGAAGATCAGGCTGCAGGCCTGCACCACCGGGATATCGCGCTTGGCCACCGAGTCCACCAGCAACTGGCCGAGGCCCGGATAGACGAACACCACTTCGACCACCACCACGCCGACCACCAGGTACGCCAGGTTCAGCGCCACCACGTTGACGATCGGCGCCAGGGCGTTGGGCAAGGCGTGGCGAAAGATGATCCGCGACTGGCTGATGCCCTTGAGCCGGGCCATTTCGATGTAGGGGCTGGCCAGCAGGTTGATCAGGGATGCGCGAGTCATGCGCATCATCTGCGCGATCACCACCAGGCTCAGGGTCGCCACCGGCAGTACCGAGCGTTCCAGTATCGTGCCCAAGGAAGCGTCCGGCGCCAGGTTGGAAATGCTCGGGAACCAGTTGAGCTTCACCGCGAACACCAGGATCAGGATGTAGGCGACGAAGAACTCGGGGAACGACACCGCGCTCAGGGCCGAGGTGTTGAGCAACCGGTCGAACCAGCTGTTGCGGTACAAGGCTGCGAGCATGCCCAGCAGCAACGCCAGGGGCACCGACACCAGCGCCGCCAGCAATGCGAGGCTGAAGGTGTTGCCCAGGCGCGAGCTGACCAGATCGGCAATGGGCCGCTGGTTGGCCAGCGACACACCGAGATCACCGTGCAGCAACTGCCAGATCCAGTGGCCGAAACGGGTCAGCGGCGGCAGGTCCAGGCCCAGTTGCGCGCGGTAGGCCGCCACGGTTTCCGGGGTGGCCGACTGGCCGAGCATGGCCTGGGCGATATCGCCCGGGAGCATGCCGACGGCGAGGAAGATGATCACTGAAACGGCGAACAGGGACAGCAGGCCCAGGGCCAGGCGCTGCCCCAACAGTTTGAAAATACTTCTCATCGTGCAGTTCCTTGGATTGGGCACGCTTCAGAAAACAACGACTGTAGGAGCGAGCCTGCTCGCGAAAAACCAGAGAGCACCGAGGTGAACCAGGTATCCCGCGTCATCGTTAGCCTCCATCGCGAGCAGGCTCGCTCCTACAGGGGCTCTTCATTGCATCGACGATTTCATCACGCCTGCCACCAACGCTCGATCACCCGCAGCCCATCCAGCTCACCGTAAGGCGCGGTCTGCCCGCCGTGAACAACCTTGTTCGAGCGCGCCGCCACGGAACTGGCGAACAGCGGCACGATCGCCCCGCCCTCGTCGCGGCACAGCGCCTGCATTTCGTTGTACATCTCGCGGCGCAGCGGGTCGTTCATCTCGCCCCGGGCGGCGTTGAGCAGCTGGTTGAAACGCGGGTTGTCCCAATGGGTTTCGTTCCAGGCCGCGCCCTTGGCGTAGCCGATACTGAACATGCGGTCGGCAGTCAGGCTGCTGTACCAGAACGAGGTGGTGAACGGTTGCTTCATCCACACGTTGGAGAAGAACCCATCGGCCGGCTCGCGCACCACGTCGATGTCAATCCCCGCGGCACGCGCCTGCTCCTTGAACAGCACCGAGGCGTCCACGGCGCCGGTGTAGGCGGCGTCGGAGGCTTGCAGGCGTACCTTGAGCGAATCCAGGCCGGCCTTTTTCAGGTAGAAGCGCGACTTGTCCGGATCGTAGGTGCGTTGTTCCAGTGCCGTATTGATGAAGCGGCTGCCGGGCTGGATCGGGTGGTCGTTACCCACCAGGCCATAGCCGTGCAGCACCGAGGCCAGCAGGGTTTCGCGGTTGATCGCATGCTTCATCGCCAGCCGCACGTCGTTGTTCAGGAACACCTGGCTGTCAGTGAGCATCGGGAAGGTGTAGTGCTGGGCGCCTTTGGTTTCTTCGATGACCAGGTTCGGGTTGCGCTTGAGCAGCGCCACGGTTTTCAGGTCGACCTTGTTGATCACGTCCACCTGCCCGGTGACCAGCGCATTGACCCGTGCCGCGCCGTCGGAGATGGCGATCAACTCGGCGCTGGCGAAGTGCGCCCGCCCCGGTTTCCAGTAATCCGGGCTGCGTTCCAGGGTCATGCGCACGCCCGGTTCGAAGTCCTTGAGGCGATAGCCACCGGTGCCGGCGCCAGCCTGCCAGTCCGCCGCGCCATCCTTGCTCGGCATGATCGCCAGGTGGTAATCGGCAACCACATAGGAGAAATCGGCGTTGCCCGAGTGCAGTTCGAACACCACGCTGTCGCTGCCGTTGGCGCTGACCTTGGCCACGTCGCCCAGCACGGTCTTGGCCGCCGAGGTGGATTTCTCGCCGAGGTGATGCTGGATCGAAGCAACCACGTCGTCAGCGGTCAGGGTCTTGCCGTTGTGGAAGGTCACGCCCTGACGGATCTTGAAGGTCCAGATACGCGCGTCCGGGGTCGAACTCCAGCTTTCGGCCAGTTCGGGGATGGCCGTGCCGTCGACGGCAATTTCGGTCAGGGTGTTATAGACCGCCGAGAAGCCGACGAAGGTGAAGGTGTCGGCCCAGGAACCCGGATCTTTCGAGTCAGTGGTGCTGCCCCCCGCCAGGCCCAGACGCAGGACACCGCCCGGTTTTGGCGTGGCGTCTGCAGCGAAGGCGCCAAACGGCAGGCCCATGGAGAACGCCCCGGCCACGGCAGCGGCTGCAGCGCTGTACTTGAGGAAGTCCCTACGCGGGAAGCTGAATTCATGGTTCGCTTGAGTAATCTTGTTTTTGTTATCGCTCATTGCATTGCCCCTGATCAAAAAGCTAATGAATTACCGGTTCAAAACCACGCAAGACACCGGGCCAGGGCCCGGTGCATACAACGTCTGAATCGCCAACTGTCACACCTGGATCGCCTTCACTTCGACGAACTCGTTGAGTCCCTCCTCACCCCATTCGCGACCGTTACCCGACTGTTTGTAGCCACCGAACGGCGCTTGATAATTGAATGCCGCACCGTTGAGGAAGCACTGGCCGGCGCGCAGCTGCCGCCCCAGGTGCAAGGCGCGCTCGGCACTGCCGGCCCACACGCCGCTGGACAGGCCGAACGGTGAGTCGTTGGCGATCTGGATCGCCTGTGCTTCGTCGGTGTAAGGGATCAGGCACAGCACCGGGCCGAAGATTTCTTCCTGGGCGATGCGCATGCGGTTGTCGACATCGGCGAACAGCGTCGGGCTGACATAGAAGCCGCGTTCGAAAGCCGACGGCGTATCACCGCCGCACAGCAGCCGTGCGCCTTCCTGTTGGCCGACCTTGATGTAGTCGAGCACGGTGCGTTTTTGCCCGGCCGAACACATCGGGCCGAGGAAGCTTTGCGGGTCGAGGGGATCGCCCATGCGCAGGCTCAGGGTTTCCGTCAGCGCCAGTTCGACGGCCTCGGCGTAACGGCTGGCCGGCAGCAGCATGCGGGTCAACGCGGTGCAGGTCTGCCCGGAGTTGATCATCACGTCCTGCACGCCGTAGCGCACCGCCGCTGCCAGATCGGCATCCTCGGCGATCAGCAACGGCGACTTGCCACCCAGCTCCAGGCACACGCGCTTGACCGAAGGTGCTGCTGCTTGCGCCACGCGAACGCCGGCGCCGGTGGAACCGGTGAACGACACCATGTCCACGTCCGGATGCTTGGCCAGTGCTTCGCCGACTTTCGAGCCCGGCCCGCTGACCAGGTTGAACACCCCGGCCGGCAGGCCGATGTCCTCGATCATTTGCGCCAGCAGGAAGGCGTGCAGCGGGGTTTCCTGGCTCGGCTTGACCACCACCGTGCAACCGGCGGCCAGGGCCGGGGCGAGTTTGCCGATCAGCTGGTGCAACGGGTAATTCCACGGATTGATGAATGCGCAGACACCCACGGCCTCGCGGATCACCAGCGAATTGCCGACTTCACGCACCTCGTCCATGAGATGAGCCAGTTCGACGTACTGCTCAAGGCCAGCGATCGGCCCGTCTACTTGCACCGAGCGACACCATTGCACCGGCATGCCCAGTTCCGAGGTGATGACGGCGGCCATCTCATCGGCACGCTTGCGCAGTTGTTCTGCCAGTGCACGGATGTAACCGGCACGCACGCTGGAGGGTGTGCGCGACCATGAGTCAAAGGCCCGGCGTGCAGCCGCCACGGCGTTTTCAACGTCAAGCTCATCACCCAGCGGAACACTGCCGCACACCTCCTCGGAGGCCGGGTTGATCACCTCGGCGATACCCTGCCCCGAAGGTTTCTGCCAGCGCCCATCAATAAACAACGCCTTGTGGTTAAGCATGAACCTGGACCTCCATCAGTTCTTGAGCACAACGGGCAATGCGCTGGCAGGCATCGCGCAGGGGTTCGGCGCCGACCACCAGACCGAGGCGTATATGCCCCGCCGCGCTCGGACCAAAGGCCTCGCCCGCCAATACCGACACGCCGTGACGATCCAGCAAACGGTCGGCGAACGCCTGGGCGCTGAGCCCGGTCTGGCGGATATCGAGCATCACGAACATCCCGCCGTCAGGCTTCAACGCCCGCACGCCGGGGCAATCGGCCAGGCTGTCGCACACCAGGTCACGACGCTGGCGATAGGCTTCGCGCATGGCTACGAGTTCCGGCAGGTTGCTTTCCAGTGCGATAACCGCTGCGTCCTGAATGAAATCCGGTGAGCCGTAGAGCATGCACAACGCGAGGTTTTCCAGGTGCGCGGCCAGGGACGGCGGCGCCACCACCCAGCCGACGCGCCAACCGGTCATGGCATGGGATTTCGACAGGCTGTTGAGGGTCGCGGTGCGCTCGGCCATGCCCGGCAGGCTCGCCGGGCTGACGTGTTCGCCTTCGAACAGCAGTTCGCTGTAGACCTCGTCGGAAATCAGCCACAGGTCGTGGGCGATGCACAACTCGGCCAACGCGGCCCAGGTGCTGCGCGGCAGACTGGCGCCGGACGGGTTGTGCGGGCTGTTCAGCGCCAGTGCCCGGGTGCGTGGGGTGATGCGCGCGGCGACATCTTCGGGCAGCACGCGAAAACCGTTTTCCGAACGCACCGGCACCGGCACCACCACGGCGCCGCAGGCACCGAACACCGCTTCGTAGGTGACGTACATCGGTTCGGCGACGATCACTTCGTCACCGGGATTGAGCACGCATTGGGCCACACTGAACAGCGCACATTGCGCCCCGGCCAGCACCGTGACCTGATCGGCCGAAACCGATTGGCCGCTGCGCTGTTGATGCCGCTTGGCGATGGCTTCACGCAGGGCACGCTTGCCGCGCACCTCGGCGTAATGGGTGTTGCCGCTCCGCAAACTGTCGATGGCGCCTTGCACGATAGGCTGTGGCGTGTCGAAATCCGGGTCGCCCACGGACAACAGCAATATGTCTTCGCCCTGCTCGCGCAGTGCCAGGGCGCGGTAGTGAATGTCCCACGCGGCGGCGCCGTCGCCGGCGATTCGTTGAGTCAGATCGGAAAAGCGCATGGCTTCATCCCCTTTAAATGCAGATCAATGCGCACAGGCATGCTTGAGTTCGATCAGGGTCACGCCGTTGCGCTTGAAGCCGTGGCGCAGGTCGGTCTGCAACTCGGCCAGGCTTTGCGGCTGAGTCACGGTGCAGCCGAACGCACGCGCGAGGGCGGCGAAATCCGGGTTGCGTGGCAATACGCCGATGGGCTCGATATCCAGCCCGAGCATGTCGTCGCGAATCTGCCCCAGCGCGTCGTTGTTCCACAGCAGCACCACCAGCGGGCTGTCCAGTTCTTCAACAGCCGTGGCCAGTTCCTGGGCGGTGTAGAGGAAACCGCCGTCGCCGACCAGCACCAGGCCAGGCCGTTGCGGCGCGCCGAATTTGGCGCCGATCCCGGCTGGCAGGCCGTAACCCAAGGTGCCGTAGCCAGTCGGGTGCAACCAGCTGCGGGTGGCGGCGCTGTCGAAGGCGTAGTTACCCGTATACGCAAGCTGGGTCATGTCGGTGCTGATGAAGGCGTTGTCCGGCAATTCCGCGGCGATACGGTCGAGAATCGCTTGATGGATGGACTGCAACGGGCCATGGCTGCCTTTGACCGCTTCACGCAGGGCGGCGACCGCGGCCACCGCTGCGCTGGCATCGCGCACGTCGCTCGGCAGGCGCTCAAGCAAACCGCTGAGGGTTTGTTGGGCGTCGCCATGCAGGGCCACTGCGCATGGGTAGAAGTCGTTGAACTTGCGCGGGTCGATGTCGACGCGCAGCAACTCGGCATTGAGCGGCAAACGCTCGCGCCAGAAGTCGGTGTCGGCCATTTCGGTGCCGACCGCCAGCACCACGTCGGCCTCGGCGATCAGGTTCCAGCCCGGTTCCACACACAGGGAGGAACCGGCGTTGAGCGGTGCATCCGGCGGCAGCAAGCCCTTGCCGGCAACACTGGTGAACAGCGGCGCTGCGAGCTGGGTGCTGATGGCTTGCAGCTGCGCAGCAGCATTCAGCGCACCGCCACCGGCAATGATCATCGGACGCTTGGCAGCATTGAGCCTGGCCACGGCCTGGTCCAGCGCAGTGGCGGATGCCGGACCACGGCCCGGACGACGCACCACCTCATTGCTCCAGTCGCGGGCAATGGGCGCCGCCAATACATCCAGCGGCACCGAGATGTGCACCGGGCGCGGCCGCTCGCTGTCGAACACCGCGTAGGCCCGGGCGATCAGTTCCGGCAGGTCTTCAGCGGTCAGTGCCACGGCCGAGAACGCAGTAATCGGCGCGGTCATCGCCCGCTGGTCCTGACACTCGTGCAGGCTGCCCCAACCCTTGCCCAGGCTGGCGCTGTGGTTGACGCTGGAAATCACCAGCATCGGAATCGAGTCGGCGTAGGCCTGGCCGATGCCAGTGGCGGCGTTGGTCACGCCGGGGCCGGTGATGACGAAGCACACGCCGGGTTTGCCGCTGACCCGGGCATAGCCGTCGGCCATGAAGCTGGCGCCCTGCTCATGACGGGTCAGCACGTGGCGGATGCCGCTGCCGGGCAAGCCGCGATACAGCTCCAGGGTGTGTACGCCGGGGATGCCGAACACGGTATCGACGCCGTAGTTGGCCAACAGGCGCACCAGGGCCTGGCCGCCGGTCAAGGTTTTGCTTTGCATATTCATGTCCTCACGCGTGGTCGAGGCGAATCAACGCATCGACCGCAGTCGTGCCGTGGGCACCGACCAACAATGGGTTCACATCAAGTTCGAGCAGTTGCGCGGCGTTTTCGCAGGCGTAATCGGCCACGGCGCGGATCGCCGTCACCAAGGCGTCGAGATCGGCGCACTCGCGACCACGGAAACCTTGCAGCAACGGGGCGCTGCGCAGGTTGAGCACGGCATTGCGGATGGCGCCGTCGGTGGTCGGCAGCAGCAGGCTGCGACTGTCCTTGAGCAGTTCCACCAGAATGCCGCCGGCACCGATCACCAGGGCGAGGCCGAAATCGTTTTCGCGCTTGATCCCGACAATCAGTTCAGTCAGTGGCGGCTTGGCCATCGGCTCCAGCAATAGCTGGTCGAAGGGTACGCCCGGGGCGTAAGCGGCAATGCTGGCGCACATCTTCTCCAGTGCAGCGCTCAATGCCGTGCCGTCCTTGAGGTTCAGCGCCACGGCACCGGCCTCGGTCTTGTGCGGCAACTGAGCGCTGACGGCTTTCAAGACCAGTGGATAGCCCAGTAATTCGGCGTCTTTCAAAGCTTGATCCGGGGTACTCAAAACACCGTTCGGAATCGGCAAGCCAAAGGCTTTCAACGCCTGTTTGGAATCCCATTCATTGAGCAAACGCCCTTCGCCTTCCAGCGCGTGCGGGCACAGCGGCACCAACGCCGACTCACCCAGAGCCAACAACGCCTGGCGATTGCGCTGATAACCGGCGATGCGGCCCCAGGCGGCCAGTCCGTCTTCAACACCCTGCAACGCCGCTACGCCTTGGGCGTGCAGACGCTCACGGGCATGGGCCGGTAGCAACTCGGGGAAAGCCGAGGTGACAAAGCCGCTCTTGCCGTGACGTTGCAGCGCCGCGCAGTACAGTTCCAGCAGCAGGTCGCACTCCTTGCGCTCGCCGGTGAACTCCGCCGGGTAGTCGAGCACCAGCATCGCTGCATCGGCTTCGGTGCGCAGGGCGCTGTCGAGCATGCGGTTCAAGGCTTCACCGTCGCCCCATATTGCCGTGGTGAAATCCAGTGGATTGACCAGGTTGGCGTAGCTCGGCAGCACTTGCGCGAGTTCGCCGACCTGTCCTTGATCGAGTTTCGGCAGGCTCAGGTCGTTGCGTTCGGCGTAGTCGGCAATCAACCCGGCATCGCCACCGGAACAGGCCAGCGCGATCAGGCTGTTGCCCGCCGGCAGGTTGCCGCAGGCGGCGGCCTTGAGGGTTTCGACAAAACTCACCGGGCCGCTGACGCGGATCACCCCGAGGCGATCGAACAGCGCGTCGTACAGTGCATCGGAACCGGACAGCGAACTGGTATGACTCAAGGCCAGTTCGGCGCCGATCTGCGACACACCGGTTTTCAGGGCGATGATCGGGATGCCCATCTCCAGCGCCTTGTGCGCGGCACGGGCAAAACCCGGCACGTTCTTCAGGCCTTCGAGGTGCAGGCCGATCGCCGTGACGCGCGGCTCGTCGAGCAACACGTCCATCAATTCAGCCACGCCCAGTTGCGCCTGATTGCCCACCGAGGCCATGTAGGCCACCGGCAGCGAGCGGTCGCTCATGGACAGGTTGTAGGCGAAGTTGCCGCTCTGGGTCAGCACCGCCACGCCCTTCTCCACCGCTTTGCCGCCATGGGCCACCGGCCACAGCGCGGAGCTGTGCAGGTAGTCGAGCAAGCCGTAGCAGTTGGGGCCGAGCAAGGCCATGTCGCCAGCGGCCTTGAGCAGTTGCTGTTGCAGGGCCTGGCCCTCGGCGCCGGTCTCGGCGAAACCGGAGGCGTAGCAGATCGCCCCGCCCGCGCCGATGGCGGCCAGTTCGGCCACGCAGGTCAGGGTCAGTTCGCGGTTGGTGGCGATGAATACCGCGTCCGGGCCGCAAGGCAGCTCGGCCACGCTGCGCACGCACGGCACGCCTTCGAGGCTGTCGTGCTGCGGATTGACCAGCCACATCTGCCCCTGGTAGCCGCCCTCGGCACAGCGCTTGAGCGCGCGCGCCATGCTGCGGCCGCCGACGAACGCCACGTGTTGCGGCGCGAGCATGCGTTTGAGGTTGTCACGAATGGATTGGGACATGGGAATTCTCCGGACCGATCAGCGCAGCAGCGGCCGCAGCAGCTCGCGGGAAATGATGTGGCGCTGGATTTCCGAAGTGCCTTCCCAGATCCGCTCGATCCGCGCGTTACGCCAGATGCGCTCCACCGGACCTTCGTCCATCAGGCCCATGCCGCCGAAGATCTGCACCGCTTCATCGGCGGTGCGGCCGAGCACTTCACTGGCGAACAGCTTGGCCATGCCGGCCTCGCCATCGGTCATGGTGCCCTGGTCCATTTTCCAGGCAGTGTGCAGGGTCAGCAGTTCGGCGGCACGGATTTGCGTGGCCATGTCGGCCAATTTGAACGACACGCCCTGGTAAGTGCCGATGGGCTGGCCGAATTGCTTGCGGTCCGCCGCCCATTGCAGCGACACGTCCAGTGCACGCTGGGCCTGACCGACGCAGTTGGCCGCGACCATCACCCGCCCGGCGGTCAGCCAGGCGTTGGCCACGTCCCAGCCCTTGCCGACTTCGCCCAGCACTTTGCTGGCCGGTACGCGGCAGTCGTCGAAGAACATTTCGAAGGTGTGATAACCACGGTTGCTCACGCACTTCGGCCCACGGCGAATGGTCATGCCCGGGGTGTTGCGGTCGACCAGGAACGACGTCACGGCGTTACGCTTTTTGCCGTTGTGTTCGTAGGTGTCGGTCACGGCGAAGACGATGGCGAAGTCGGCATGGCCGGCGTGGCTGATGAAATGCTTGCTGCCGTTGAGAATGAAGTCATCGCCTTCGCGCACGGCGCGTGTCTTGATCGCATTGGCATCGGAGCCGGCGCCCGGCTCGGTCAGGGCGAAGCAGTCGATTTTCTCGCCCTGGATGCACGGCAACAGGTAGTCGTTGATCTGGTCGCCGGTGCAGGCCATGAGGATTTTCGACGGCCGTGCGACAAACACGTGCAGCGCCCAGGACACCTTGGACAGCTCACGTTCGATCAGCGCCTGGGACAGGTAGTCCAGGCCGCCACCGCCGACTTCTTCGGGCATGTTGAAAGCGTAGAAGCCGGCGGCGATCGCCTTGCCGCGAATCTGCGCTGCCAGTTCCGGGGAGACCTCGTCGGCGCGGTCGACTTGCTCTTCATAGGGCAGCAGTTCCTTCTCGACGAAGCTGCGTACCGAGTCCACCAACATTTCTTGTTCTTGGGTCAGTTGGAAATTCATGGTGCTACCTGTTGTTCGTTCACAAAGAATGGTGTGCGAGGCTGAAGGCGATCGCTGGCAAGCCAGTGCCTACAGGTCGTGTCAGCGGCCGACGAAGTTCGCCGGGCGTTTTTCCATGGCAGCGCGCAGGGCTTCGTTGCCGTCTTCGCTACGACCGCAGAGCAGGCCAGCGGCGAGTTCGGCCTGCAGCTGTTCCGCCAGGCTGCGTTCGGCGCCTTCGCGCATGAGTTTTTTAGTCTGGGCGAAGGCGAAGGTCGGGCCGGCGGCCAGGCGTGCGGCCAATTCGCTGGTGACGGTCAGCAGTTGCTCGTCGGCGCACACTTCGCCAACCAGCCCGGCGGCCAGGGCACGGTCGGCGCCCCACAATTCGTCGAGGAACAGCAGGCGCTTGGCCTGTTCGCTGCCGATCAGGCGCGGCAGGTGCCAACTGGCGCCGGCGTCCGGCGAGTAGGCCATGCTGGTGTAGCCGGCCTTGAAGCGCGCCGATTGCCCGGCGATGCGCAGGTCGCAGCACAGGGTCAGGTCCATCCCGGCGCCGACGGCGGTGCCGTTGATGGCGGCGATGGTCGGTTTTTCCAGGCTGTGCAGGCGGGTCATCAAGGCGTGGGCGGTTTCGGTCCAGCCGTAGGTTTCCAAGGCGCCGCGGGCTTCGGCATCGGCCCATTCATCGAGGTCGGCACCGGCGCAGAAACTGCGGCCGCTGCCGGTGAGCACCACTACGCGCACCGCTGGGTCGGCGTTGAAAGCATCGAGCAAAGCGTGCAGGTTTTTCAGCGTCGGTATGTCCAGCGCATTGCGCTGGGCAGTGCGATTGAGGGTGATCCAGGCAACGCCTGCTTCGACCTGGCTGAGCAGCGACGATTGAGTGGTCATGGGAATCCTCGAATTATTGTGATTGGTCTGAGGTGATGCGACTTGAGGCCATACTAAACGAGTGTTCAGTAAGGCGGCAATCGGTACAAAATCAGCGTGTAACAGTCTGAAAAATTTCTTATCTATTTGTTTTTATTGGTTTTATTTTCATAATCCGGTTTGCTGCGCGGATGACTGTTACAACTTCGAACAAACGGCAACGCACAATCTGTAGGAGCCGGCTTGCCGGCGAAGGCGTTTTCAATGCCGATGCATGTCTCGAGGCCGCTATCGCTGGCAAGCCAGCTCCTACAGGGATCTTCGGCGCACGCAAAGGTCGGGGCGCCACATAGCACTGTAGGAGCCGGCTTGCTGGCGAAGGCGTTTTCAATGTTGGTGCATGACTTGAGGGCGCTATCGCTGGCAAGCCAGCGCCTACAGGGATCTTCAATGCGCCATAAAACACTGTGGGAGCGGGCTTGCTCGCGAAGAGGCGCTGTCAGTCAACATTGATGGTGACTGACACTGCGCTTTCGCG
>NZ_JAHBDR010000118.1:0-12015 GCF_019956575.1 Pseudomonas sp. A-R-19 | reverse complement strand
AAGGCGGTGTGTCAGCAGCATCAATGTTGTTTGACCCACCGCTTTCGCGAGCAAGCCCGCTCCCACAGGGAATGTGTGTGCGTGGTTCAGGTGGGCGCGTCTGTCTGGGGCAGGAGTTGCACGCCGAGATAGAGGGCCAGCATGCCATCGAGTCGCAACGGATCAACCCCGCTAAGCTCGGCAATCCGCTCCATGCGATAGCGCAGGCTGTTGCGATGAATGCCCAGTGCATCGGCGCAAGCCTGGCTCTGGCCGCCGTGTTCGCACCAGCTGCGCAGGGTCGCCAGCAGTTGGCCGTTGCCGTCCTTGGCAATGACCTTGCGCAGCGGGTTGAGCAATTCATCGAGAGCATCGTCGTTGCGGTGGCGCCAGAGCATCACCGGCAGCCGGTAGCGGTTGAGCGTCAGCAATCGGCAGCGCGGCAGTACCTCGCGTCCGTAGGCCAGCAAGTCACCGACCCGACGATAGCAGCGGCGCAACCCCGTCAGCCCGTCGGCCTGCCCACCCACGGCGATACGCAGGATGTTCCAGCCCAGGCCATCGAGCTTGTCCAGCAAGCGCTCGTTCTCCACCGACTGGCTGGCCGGCCGGCACCAGAGCAACGAGGTCTTGGCCGAGCTCACGCACCAACTGTCGGGGTGGCGGCTGGTCAACCAGGCGCTGAGTGCCTCGACGGTTTGCCCCGGTGCGTGCTCCAGGCCCAGTTCGAATAGATACGGCACCCGGGTCAATTGCGGCTTGAGGCCCAACTGGGCCGCTTCATCGACCAGTCGCGGAGAGTCCCCGGCTTCGCTGAGCAGCAGCGCCAGCAGATCATCGCAGCGCTGGCGCCGCCATTGCAGCTCGGCCTGCTGGTTGCGCTGGCCCACCAGCATTTCGGCGGTCATGCGCACCAATTCGGCGTAGGTACGCAGTTGCTCGGGTTCGCCGGTGATGCCCAATACGCCGATCAGGCGCTGGTCGAGCATCAGCGGCAGGTTGATACCCGGCTGCACGCCCTTGAGATGAATCGCCGTCTGCGCATCGATCTCCACCACCCGGCCGTTGGCCAGGACCAGTTGCGCGCCTTCGTGCCGGGTGTTGACCCGCTCCGGTTCACCGCTGCCCAGGATCAGGCCCTGGCTGTCCATGACGTTGACGTTGTACGGCAAAATGGCCATCGCCCGGTCGACGATGTCCTGGGCCAGGTCGTGATCGAGTTCGAACATGCACGTGATCCTTGAAGACGGTAATGGAACGGATTGTTCACCCGCACAGGCCTTGGTGGCAAACCCTGTGCTCAGGCACAAAGACAGCCACCCTGAGGGTGGTCGAGACTCTCAGGGCGATCAACGTTACCCTTTGCATCGCAAAAAATCATAATAAAGAGAGAGCCGCCATGACACAGAGCGCCGTAGCGTCCGAGGCCATCGCTGACGACAAAAACGCCGTCTACAAGCGCATCACCCTGCGTTTGATCCCCTTCATTTTCATCTGCTACCTGTTCAATTACCTCGACCGGGTAAACGTTGGCTTCGCCAAATTGCAGATGCTCGACGCGCTGAAGTTCAGCGAAACCGTGTACGGCCTCGGCGCCGGCATCTTCTTTATCGGCTACGTGCTGTGCGGCGTGCCCAGCAACCTTGCGCTGACCAAGTTCGGCCCGCGACGCTGGATCGCGCTGATGATGATCACCTGGGGCACCCTGTCGACCTGCCTCCTGTTCGTCACCACCCCGACCGAGTTCTACACCTTGCGCCTGTTCACTGGCGCCGCCGAAGCCGGCTTCTTCCCGGGTGTGGTGTTGTATCTCTCGCAGTGGTTCCCGACCTTCCGCCGTGGCCGCATCATGGCGCTATTCATGTCGGCGATCCCGGTTTCGGGCCTGCTCGGCAGCCCGTTCTCCGGTTGGATTCTCAACCACTTCGCCGCAGGCCAGGGCGGCCTCGCTGGCTGGCAGTGGATGTTCCTGCTGCAAGGCATTCCGACCGTAATCCTCGGCGCACTGGCTTATTTCCTGCTCAGCGACAGTTACGCCAATGCCAAATGGCTGACTCCGTTCGAGCGTTCGGTGCTGGAAGCCGACCACGCCGAAGACCTGGCCAACAAACCGAAAAACACGACCGATTCGCTGCTGGCGGTGTTCAAGAACCCGGCGATCTGGGCCTTTGGCCTGATCTACTTCTGCATCCAGAGCGGTGTCTACGCGATCAACTTCTGGTTGCCATCGATCATCAAGAACCTCGGCTTCAGCGATAACCTGGTGATCGGCTGGCTCAGTGCGATTCCGTACCTGCTGGCCGCGGTGTTCATGCTGATCGTCGGCCGCTCGGCGGACCTGCGCAAAGAGCGCCGCTGGCACTTGGTGGTGCCGATGCTGATGGGCGCGCTCGGCCTGCTGATCGCGGTGAACTTCGCCGCCAACCCGCCCATCGCCATTCTCGGCCTGACCATCGCCACCATGGGCGCCCTCACCGGCTTGCCGATGTTCTGGCCGGTGCCGACCGCGCTGCTCAGTGCTGGTGCGGCGGCGGGTGGGTTGGCGCTGATCAACTCCATGGGGCAGATGGCTGGCTTCCTCAGCCCGTACCTGGTGGGTTGGGTCAAGGACAGTACCGGTTCGACCGATGCGGCGTTGTATCTGCTGGCGGGTGTGATTGTCTGCGGCAGTTTGCTGGCGTTGCGCATGACCCGCACCTTGCGCGCCTAAGCACCGCAAATCCCCTGTGGGAGCGGGCTTGCTCGCGAAGAGGGAGTGTCAGTCACATCAACGTCGACTGATACACCGCCTTCGCGAGCAAGCCCGCTCCCACAGTTTGATCTGCGGTGTTCGATATTTCCGTTTGATCCTCGCGATCGTTCTGGTATCTGATTGAGCCTTTCCCACTGGTAAAAGGATTTGCTCATGAGCTATCGCACACTCGGTCAGTCGGGTCTGCAGGTGTCCACCCTGACCCTGGGCACCATGATGTTCGGCGAACAGACCAGCACCGAAGATTCCCTGCGAATCATCGACAAGGCCTGGGACCAGGGCATCAATTTCATCGACACCGCCGACGTCTACACCAATGGCCGCTCCGAAGAAATCGTCGGCGAGGCCATCGCCAGCCGCCGTCATGAATGGGTGCTGGCGACCAAGGTCGGCTTCGGTCCGGTGGATGGCGTACCGAACCGCAGTGGTTTGAGCCGCAAGCAACTGTTCAACGGTCTCGAGGCCAGCCTGACGCGCCTGGGCACCGACTACCTCGACATCTACTACCTGCACCGCGAAGACCACAACACGCCGCTGGAAGTCACGGTATCGGCCATCGGCGACTTGATCCGCCAGGGTAAAATCCGCTATTGGGGTCTGTCGAACTACCGTGGCTGGCGCATTGCCGAAGTCATCCGCGTGGCCGACAGACTGGGCGTTGACCACCCGGTGATCAGCCAGCCGCTGTACAACATCGTCAACCGCCAGGCGGAAACCGAGCAGATCACGGCGGCGCAAAACTACGGTCTGGGCGTGGTGCCCTACAGCCCGCTGGCACGCGGGGTGCTCAGCGGCAAATACGCACCGGATGTGAAACCGGACGCCAACAGCCGTGCCGGGCGCCAGGACAAACGCATCCTGGAAACCGAATGGCGCGTCGAATCCCTGCGCATCGCCCAGAAAATCCAGGAATACACCCGGCAACGCGGCGTCGGCATCGTCGAGTTCGCAATTGCCTGGGTGCTGAACAACAGCGCCGTGACCTCGGCCATTGTCGGGCCACGTACCGAAGAGCAATGGGACGCCTACACTAAGGCGCAGGCGGTGCAGATCACGGCCGAGGACGAGGCGTTCATCGATTCGCTGGTGACGCCGGGGCATGCGTCGACACCGGGGTTCAATGATGTGAGCCATTTCGTGCCGGGGCGCAAACCGCGCAATAACTGAAGAAATGAAATACCAATGTGGGAGCGGGCTTGCTCGCGAAGGCTGCTTAACATTCAACATTGATGTTGGCTGGAAAATCGCTTTCGCGAGCAAGCCCGCTCCCACACTCGATCGAAGTTGGCCGATCAGACAATATTCAACTCAAAAACCACGTATCCTCCGCCCCCCCGTTTCACCTTCAACATCGCGAGGACAGCTTGTCTAAAGGTATCGCTCTATCGGTTTCAGCCTCGGTGCTGTTTGCCGTCATGTATTACTACACATCGCTGCTCACCCCCTTGAGCGGCGTGGAAATCTTCGGTTGGCGCATGCTGCTGACCGTGCCGTGCATGACTGTGTTCATGGTGGTATCCGGCGAGTGGAAGCGCGTGCTGGAGATCGTTCGGCGCGCCATGGCCAATCCGAAACTGATTGGTGCGCTGATCCTCTCCTCTGCCCTGCTCGCCGTGCAACTATGGCTGTTCATGTGGGCGCCGCTGAACGGTTACAGCCTGGATGTGTCCCTCGGTTACTTCCTGCTGCCGCTGACCATGGTCCTGACCGGGCGGATCGCTTATGGCGAGCGCCTGTCCTATCTGCAAAAAATCGCCGTGGTGTTCGCCTGCCTGGGCGTGATCAACGAGGTGTACCAGGTGGGTGGTTTTTCCTGGGCGACCTTGCTGGTCTGCATGGGTTATCCGACCTACTTCGTCGTGCGCAAACGGCTGGCAACGGACAATCTCGGTGGCTTGTGGCTGGACATGGCGTTGACCCTGCCGGTGGCGTTCTGGTTCGTTCAGAGCGGCGCGCAAGGTTTTGGTGTGTTTGACCAGCATCCATGGTTGTCGCTATTGATCCCGCTGCTCGGCGTGATCAGTGCTTCGGCGCTGGTGGTCTACATCATTGCCAGTCGCCTGCTGCCGTTCAGCCTGTTCGGCTTGTTGAGCTACGTCGAACCGGTGTTGCTGCTGGGGGTGGCGTTGCTGCTGGGGGAAAGTATCAAGACCGGCGAATGGCTGACCTACATCCCGATCTGGATGGCCGTGCTGGTGCTGGTGTTTGAAGGGTTCAAGCATCTGGTGCGGCAGCGCAGGCCTTAAGCACACACAAAACAAATGTGGGAGCGGGCTTGCTCACGAAAGCGGTGTATCAGTCACTATTTAAGTAGACTGAAACGACGCCTTCGCGAGCAAGTCGAATCGTCGCACCGCCGCTCCCACAGTTTTTTATAGCGTCAACAAGTTAGTCGGTGGAGAGAACACCACGACGCACCTGGTCACGCTCGATGGACTCGAACAGTGCCTTGAAGTTGCCTTCGCCGAAACCGTCGTCACCCTTGCGCTGGATGAACTCGAAGAACACCGGCCCCATCAGGGTTTCCGAGAAGATCTGCAGCAGCAGACGCTTGTCGCCCGACTCGGAAGAACCGTCCAGCAAGATACCCCGTGCCTGCAATTCGCCCACCGGCTCACCGTGGTTCGGCAAACGGCCTTCGAGCATTTCGTAGTAGGTCTCCGGCGGCGCGGTCATGAAGCGCATGCCGATGCTTTTCAGGTGATCCCAGGTCTTGAGCAGGTCATCGGACAGGAAAGCAACGTGCTGGATGCCCTCGCCGTTGAACTGCATCAGGAACTCTTCGATCTGCCCAGCGCCCTTGGACGATTCTTCGTTCAACGGAATGCGGATCATGCCATCGGGTGCGGTCATGGCCTTGGAGGTCAGGCCGGTGTACTCGCCCTTGATGTCGAAGTAGCGGATTTCACGGAAGTTGAACAGCTTCTCGTAGAAATTGGCCCAGTAGGCCATGCGACCGCGATACACGTTGTGAGTCAGGTGATCGATGATTTTCAGGCCGGCACCGACCGGGTGACGGTCAACGCCTTCGATGAACACGAAGTCGATGTCATAGATCGAACTGCCTTCGCCGAAGCGGTCGATCAGGTACAGCGGCGCGCCGCCGATGCCTTTGATCGCCGGCAGGTTCAGCTCCATCGGGCCGGTTTCAATGTGGATCGGCTGGGCGCCGATTTCCAGGGCGCGTTTGTAGGCTTTTTGCGAATCCTTGACGCGGAACGCCATGCCGCACACCGACGGACCGTGCTCGGCGGCAAAGTACGAGGCCACGCTGTGGGGTTCGTTGTTGAGGATCAGGTTGATCGCGCCCTGGCGATACAGGTGCACGTCCTTGGAACGGTGGGTCGCCACCTTGGTGAAGCCCATGATCTCGAAGATCGGCTCCAGGGTGTTCGGGGTCGGCGATGCGAGCTCGATGAATTCAAAGCCCATCAGGCCCATTGGGTTTTCGTATAGATCGGCCATGGTTGGCGCCTCATCATGCTTTTGGAATTAACTAATGTTAGTTGCTAGCAATGCTGAGACCGGCGGGTGGCGCACAGGAGATGCCCCGCACACTGCGGGCGAGAAAGTCACCGTAGATCAGTTGAAACCCGAATATCTTCATTGTCGACCCAAGGCTCTTGCGGGCGAGGCTTCTGCTGCCAGAAGACGATTATTATTGTATGCGTAACCCGATTCTACACAGCGTAAATCAGTTTGTCCGCCTTCTGTATCAAATCCCCTTTTTCCCTCCTCGCGCAAGGGGTTTATTGCACAGGAAAATCCCCGCCAGAATCAGCCCGCCGCCCAGGCACATGGCCAGCGTCAATGGCTCATCCAGCAGCAGCGCGCCAAGGATCACCGCCGTCAGCGGGTTCAAGGCAATGAACACGCCGGAACGTGTCGCGCCGATTTTGCGGATGCCGTCGTAATAGCCGATATAGGCCAGCGCCGACCCCAGCACGCCCAGGTATAAAAGGCTCAACCATTGCTGCGCCCCCAGTTGGGTGATCGCGGCGACACTCACCTCATCGCGCACGATGCAGGTCATCCAGAGCATGACGGTGCCCAGCAGAATCGAATACGTCACCGTTTGCACAGGTCCCAGGGTCTGGTTCAGTTCTCTGGAGCACAGCGAATAGACACCCCAGCCGAGGACGCAACCGAAAATCAGCAGATCACCGAGCCAGGCGTCGGCACCCCCGGTCAACAATTGCGGGTTGCGGCTGACGATCACCACGCTCGCGCCCGCGATACAAACGGCAATGCCGACAACTTTGGCCCGGTTCAGGCGCTCCTTGAACAGCAGCCAGGAAGCGAGGCCGATCACGGCCGGATTCAACGCGACGATTAAAGAGGCCCGCGAAGCGTTGATGTAGTGCAGGCCATAAAAGAAGCACAGGTTGTAAAAAAAGATCCCGAAAAAGCCAAGCAACAGCAGTTGCCGCCATTGCCGCAGGCTGGGCCAGACCAGCGTTATCCGTGCCATGCGCACAAACAGCAGCAACGCCACGCTGGCCAGTAAAAAGCGCAGGCTGGCCGCCAACAGCGGACTGAGGCTGTCGGCCAGATAGCGTCCGGCAACAAAGGTGCCGCCCCACACCATGGTGACCGCCGCCAGTTTCAGGTAGACCGGCAGATCCGAGGGTTTTGACAGGGATTGCTCGCAGATCGTCATCGTTTCCAGGACCGCATGTCAGAGAGATGACGTATCATTCGACTAATACTTAGTCATCGTAAAATGAGCAAACACTCATGACCCTCACTCAACTGGAGATTTTCTCCCTCGTGGCCGAACTCCACGGCTTCACGGCAGCGGCCAATCGCCTGGGTATTTCCCAATCGGCGGTGTCCCATGCCTTGAAGTCCCTGGAGCAGGAGTTGGGCGTCGAGTTGTTGCGCCGGCATCAATCCCGAATCGAGTTGAGCGACATTGGCCAACAGTTGTTGCTGCGCGCCCGAGCGATGCTTGGCCTGGCCAACACCCTGCGCCAGGAAGCGGCGGACGCGAGGGGCATGAAGCGCGGCACGCTGCGTATCGGCTCCTTCGGCCCGACCTCTTCGATCAAATTGTTGCCGTTGATTCTGCAGCAATACCGCGCCACTCATCCCGGCATCGAGGTGCATATCGACGAAGGCCCCGACCGCCAGGTGCTGCAGTGGCTGGAGGAGCGACGGATCGACATCGGCTTTGTGGTGTTGCCCGAGGAGCGTTTCGACACGGTCGCGCTGGTCGAAGACCAGATGGTCGCGTTGCTGCCCGCCGGACATCCGCTGGCCAGTTACGACAGCCTGAGTCTGAAAGACCTGTGTCACACCCCGTTTGTACTGACCGAGGCCGGTTCTTCGGAACTGGTTTCACGCCTGTTCACCACGGCCCGACTGACGCCCAACATCCGCTATCGCTGCTCGCAGTTGATGAGCACCCTGGATGTCGTCGCTCGTGGCGACGGGGTGACGGTGGTTGCCGAAGGTTCTTTGCCCAACCAAATTGACCGCCGCTGCGTGAAAAAACCGCTGTCGCCGGCGGTGTTGCGCCAGGTTGGCCTGGCGGTACTCGATCGACGCCAGGCATCTCCGGCGACACTGGCCTTTATCAAGGTCGCCGAAAGTCTCGACCTGCGTTGAGCGGCATAACCGCCAAGGGCCAACTATCATGGCCCATATTCGAACTCTTCATGGGAGGCGTCTTGCCCTGCCAGCGTTTGAGAGCCTTACTTCTTCGTGACAGGATTCGCGAATGCCACTGAAAGCCAAAACCCGCAGTCGCCGCACAAAAATTGCGGCCACCCTGATCAGTGGATTGCTCCCGGTGGTGCTGGGAGCCGCCATTCTTTACATGCAAGCAGGGCGTGCGCTTAAACAAGACACCGAACAGACCGCCGAGGACGCTGTTCGCCAGTTCGAACTGATGCTCGACAACACC
The DNA here is from genome assembly GCF_019956575.1 of Pseudomonas sp. A-R-19. Lineage (NCBI taxonomy): Bacteria > Pseudomonadati > Pseudomonadota > Gammaproteobacteria > Pseudomonadales > Pseudomonadaceae > Pseudomonas > Pseudomonas sp. A-R-19. The sequence goes on along the minus strand of NZ_JAHBDR010000118.1, from coordinate 3,376 downwards.
GCCCAGGCCGCTCGCGTGCTGTTACCGATGGCTGGCCAGAGTTGCAGCGACGTCAATCTGGCCCTGCGCGAGCAGGTCACTCGCCGCCCATTCGTACGCTCAACCAACCTGGTGTGGGACAACAACCTCTATTGCAGTTCGTTGTTCGGAGACTTTCAGGAGAAGGTCAATCCCGGTGACTACACCCAGGGCGCCTTATGGCTCATGAATGGCAACCCGGTGACGCCCAACACCGCCTTGCTGGTGTACCGGCTGAGCGAAGGCAAAAAAGGCGCGTTGACGACCCTCGACGGTTATCACTTGAGCAATATCCTGCGCTTGATCGGCCGCAACACCCTGCTGTTGCTGCAGGTTGGCCCGGACTGGATGTCCGCCGACGGCAAGGTTCACAGCGGTACTGCGCCGGCAATGCCGGTTGCGCAGAGTCGTTTGAGCTCCGGGCACTATGCATTTTCCGTGGAAGCCGGTTTCCCCGAGGGCGAAACCTGGCGATACATGAGCAACGAGTATCCACCCCTGTTCAGCCTGCTGATTTTCTTCAGCGTGATTGCCGGGTCAATCGGTCATTTCCTGCAAAAACGCGCCTCGGCACCGACCCAGGAAATGCAACGGGCACTGGAAGCCGCAGAGTTCATTCCGTATTTCCAACCCGTCGTGCATGGCGACAACAAAAGCTGGTCCGGCGCTGAAGTGCTGATGCGCTGGAATCATCCGAAGGAAGGCCTGGTGCGTCCGGACCTGTTCATCCCGTTTGCCGAGCACTCGGGACTGATCATGCCGATGACCCGTTCGCTGATGAAACAAACCGCCGCCCTGCTCGGGCCGCAATCCGCCAGGTTCAACAAACCGTTTCACATCGGCATCAACATCACCGCCAGTCATTGCCATGACCTGGATCTGATCAAAGACTGTCGCGAATTTCTCGATGCGTTCGAACCAGGCTCGATCCATCTGGTGCTGGAACTGACCGAGCGCGAACTGATCGAGCCCACGGCCATTACCTTGCAATTGTTCGAGCAACTTCGCGAACTGGGCGTGAAAATCGCCATCGACGATTTCGGCACCGGTCATTCAAGCCTTGGCTACCTGCGGCAGTTCAATGTGGACTTCCTGAAAATAGACCAGAGTTTTGTCGCCATGATCGGTATCGACACACTCTCCAGCCACATCCTCGACAGCATCATCGAACTGGCCGTCAAGCTCGACCTGGCCATGGTGGCCGAAGGTGTCGAAACCCGCGAGCAAAGTGATTACCTGAGCGCTCACCAGGTCAACTTCCTGCAAGGTTATCTGTTCGGCAAACCCATGCCAGGTGCGGAATTCATTAGTGCATTAAGCGACCATTAACTCGAAAATTTAATCGATAAAACAACGACTACACGCACCAATTTGAATCAAAACACTACTGCCGTTACATGAAGAAAAAGACAGGATTTACTCTTGGGCAATTAACTACTACAATTTTTCATGCCTGCGCTAAATTGGCGGGTGAGCCACTATCACCGAGTCGCTTCAAGGCTCTTGGCTTATAGCTTTGTTTGCGGTTGGCATCAACCAAACACACTATTGGAGTAAAGATATTGTCCAGACTCGCTGAATTCCGTGCAGCCGAAAAGGCCCTTCAAGAACAGCTCAAGCAGTTGGAATCCCTGAAGAACGATGCCGGGCTCAAGAAAGAGATCGAATTCGAAGAGAAGCTCCAGGGCTTGATGAAAACCTATGGCAAGAGCCTGCGCGACATCATCGCCATACTCGATCCAAATCCGGCAAAATCCGGCCTGCTGCAGGCGGCCGCACCTAAAACCCGTCGCGCCCGTGTGGTCAAGGTTTATCAGAACCCGCACACCGGCGAGCTGATTGAAACCAAGGGTGGCAATCACCGCGGCCTGAAAGCCTGGAAAGAACAGTACGGTGCAGCCACCGTTGATTCCTGGCTGCGCGGCTAACTCCCGCAGCGACAAAAAAGCCCTGCTTATGCAGGGCTTTTTCATGGATTATCTAAAATGCCGTGGCGAGCGCCAGACAATTACCCGACCGCCAACTACTTTGTGCTTAATCCATTTGGATATCTAAAATATTCTTCATGCATCAAAAAAGCACTGTCGCTAACTAAAGTTTCAAGCTGTTACGGGCCGCGTCTATTTCCTCCTGACTCGCCTTATAAGCCTCGGCCTGTCCTGCGTAGGAAAGAACATAGGCCTTATCGGCATCCACCGCGGCCACCAATGTTTGAGAAAGCACGTGCCTGCCGTTTTGCGTGACGGTGCAGGTTGTTTCCAACGCAGCCAATCGACTCAGCGTAGTCGAATGAATTCGCGTGCAGACACTTTGGTACCCACCCTGAAAGAAGTCTTTTTGTACTGACTTGCGCATTTCCAGCAATACGCCTTCGAGGTTTACCTGATGATCGCTTTGCACCGGACTCATGGTCAGCTCCATCACCAGGAGCGGCGATCCATTCTGATCATTTTTGACCGCCCGCTGGCGGCTGACTCCCGACGCAGAGTCAGGCAGGGCTTCGATCTGCCAGCCTTGCGGCCAGGTCACCACTGGCGCATCGGCGCGAGCAACGCCAGCCAGCGAAAGCACGCCTAGCAGGATGAACAGCATTTTACGGGGTCGAATCATTGCAATGGGCACTCACGGATCAAGCCGTAAAGTCTGGGCCCAGGCCGGCTGTCAGGCAATAGCCGACTGTTTGGGTTTGGTGATGTCCGAACCCTTGCGTATCATTGTCGCCATTCGTTAGCCCATACATTTCCCGGAGGGCCCATGAGCCTGCACGATTTGAACACCTTCCCCGGCGTCACCGCCCAACCCGACACCGCGACGCAGAAATTCGTCTTCAACCACACCATGCTGCGGGTCAAGGACATCACCAAGTCCCTGGACTTCTACACACGCGTCCTGGGTTTTACGCTGGTGGAAAAGCGCGATTTCCCGGAAGCCGAGTTCAGCCTGTATTTCCTCGCGCTGGTCGACAAAAACCAGATCCCGGCCGATGCCGCCGCACGCACCGAGTGGATGAAGTCGATCCCCGGCATCCTGGAGCTGACCCACAACCACGGCACCGAGAACGACGCGGATTTCGCCTACCACAATGGCAACACTGACCCGCGCGGTTTTGGCCACATCTGCATCTCGGTGCCGGATATCGTCGCCGCCTGCGAGCGTTTTGAAGCACTGGGCTGCGATTTCCAGAAACGCCTGAGCGATGGCCGCATGAAGAGCCTGGCGTTCATCAAGGACCCGGACGCTTACTGGGTCGAGATCATTCAGCCGGCGCCCCTCTAAAATCCGCCGATGATCCTTGTGGGAGCGGGCTTGCTCGCGAAGGCGTAGTGTCAGTCACTTCAATGTCGAATGATACGACGCC
>NZ_JAHBDR010000117.1:0-13686 GCF_019956575.1 Pseudomonas sp. A-R-19 | reverse complement strand
GAGTTGGGGAGGTTGGTGGGTGAGTTTGCTGGTATTCAGACGATGGCGCAGCTTGATGCCCCGCTCGTTGCGCTCAAGGATTATCTGAAAGACATTCAATGAACGAAGGTCAGCCAAAAAAGCGGTAGCGCCCGGTAGGCGAACCGCCGCCGGCCATCTCGTCTTAACCAATAAAAATCTGTTCCATTACCCAAATTTCCCCACTAGCTAACTACGATAAAAAGTGATTGAAGATATGTATGAGGAATGGAAAAAAGAACTGCTGGAGGCAAAGAAGCGTTCTGGCAAGCAATCAAATATTCGCGCTTTCAAAGGGCTTCATAGAGAGCAGCTTGAGAGAGCATCTTATTTTTCAGAATTGTCTGGCGTAATTAACAGATTAGGTCTCTCAAACCCACATGAAAGGTCCGCCTTAAGCATTGAGCCTACGCATCCAGTCCAACAGCAGCACTTGGACAAGGCTTTTGACAATCTGAATATAACCCCGCTCCTTCGGCAGACACACGGAAAAAGTAAACTTTCTTTGATATCATTGGAAATGCTGCGCCGATACGCTCCAGGCTCCGATGCACAAAAAATAATAAATGCGGGATTTAATTCACCCCTATATCTGCTCGACCCGCTGTATGGATTCATTCATCTCCCCCAAAATAAAAAAATCAGCAACCATTGCCTAGCAATCGACATATGGTCCGCGCACCTTAAATCAATGCCAACTCAATTATCTAAAGAACTATGGGAAAGGCGAGCTGACAATATGCTATCGGGAGGCGCACTCGCGGGAAGGTATCTGTTCAAGAGTTTGATACCAAAGGAGAATGACTCCCTAAAATTTTCATCGCCTCCTGTGTTGCAGGCAGGCTCAGAAGCCGAGCTTATAGATATACTAAAGGAAATAAGAAGCAGTGCTGATAGTGTGCCAGGTGTAGAAATTTGGCTCAGGGGCCAGAGTCGAGATTATTTGACCCCGGATCGTTCTGCTTTAACTGGTTTGGGTATTGCCCCGTACTCAAATGTAAGGGACTCTGATTTCACGCCATCTCTGTATAGAAAATACGATGATTTTTTGGGAAGCACAGATAAGTACGAAGATTTGGTGCTTGAGCTTGCCGAATGGGTTCATTATGCAAATCAAATCATATCGTTTAACGGTTCAAGCGCTATCAAAAGTCAGGTTGCCGGTGTGGCAACTATTAACCATCGGGGTTTAGAGTCCTATCAGAAAGGTTTGCTTCTACAGCAATATGGAGCGCCATCTGCATATTTAGACATCACAAGCGACTATACTGTTGCCGCCTGGTTTGCAACCAGAAAATGTACTTTTAGTGAAGGAAAAATGGTCTACAAGGAACATTTGTGGCACGGGAAGCCCCCAGAAGAATGGCCCACTATTTACATTTTCCCCTTGATTAAAGGCCTGCACCCATTCCTTGATCTAAATTCAATTATTGCTGATAGTAAAGCGACAAGACCAGAAAGACAGAAATGTGGATTGCTAGGAGGTGCTGGAAATTTAGCACGAAATTACTGCGCTAGATATTTGGGCATGAAAATCAGGCTAAGCCCTGACTTTAAGCTTTCTAATGCTTATGATGCGAGTTTTTTATTTCCATCGGCGTCGCAAGATACCGTCCTGCAACAGCTGAAAGAAACTAGTTTAAAAAACAAAAATCGAAATTTTATTTTATCAGAACTTGCTTAAGTTTTATTTAACATGGCGCCAGCCCTACCTTATGCCGCCACTTCTTATCAGCAATACAGAATGATATTCATAGGGGAGGAATAATGCAATTTGCAGTGGCACTCATAGAGTACTTGATATCTGGAATCATCGCATCTGTATGGGTTGCGGCGATCATCATGAACTACATCAAACTCCCATTGGACAGCATCAAAGATTACAAGGAGATATTCGTTATAGTCTACTTCCCGATTGCCTACATCCTTGGCATATACGTAGATACGACCTCGTCGTTCTTGATAAGGCGATTCAAGGAACTGGGGTACATGGTCGGGTCATTTAAGCCGTGCTCAAGAGTTATAACATTTCTTTTACCAGCTTATGAATTCTTCGTAGGCAAGGCGAAGACGGACTCGTACGAACGAAGCGCAGAAGTGCTTGCACGCTCAATCCCGGACGCGGTTAGAACAATGGAGGCGTATGTAAGTAGAGATCGGATTGCACGTGGAGCAGCACTGAATGCATTTGCAGGTGCTATTACTGCTTTTGCTTATGCGCCACCTGAAATTATGGTTCCAGTATCTACCGGCTGCTTATTGATGCTGGCGTATTCTTTGCTTATGTATAAAAGATTGCGACGCCTTTCATCTCGTTTCAAAAAAGTGGTAATTTCTAAAATAAAACAATAACCATGCACCGAAAGTACATTATCAATCTCACGACTCTTTTAAGGCCGCCCCCTCGACCTGGTTTAAAAAGAGGACTAAAAAGCAAAAAATTGGACGGAAATATAAACCCGTCCTTTTTTACTCGAAGGACTTCACGCCAAATCTCAGAAAAGACAATTATCTCTCGTATGAGCGGAAAGGTAGATCCTCTGCTACTGCCTGCCCCGGAGTGCAAAGCCATTGCCAAGCTTGCTGTTCTGTCAAACTCCCTTCACAAATCCGAAGTAAAACTTCACCTATATCACCACTTTCAACCACGCTAAGCCTTCCGCAGGGTATGACTGCTTGGGGGTACGCTCGGATCAATTCCTGGGTGACAAAGTGTCACGCAGAACGAACTTTTAAACCGGTGAAAAATGGGACTGAAAAAGGGGACAGAATTATTTTCAAGAAAATAAATCTGTCCCCTTTTTGGTCCGAGAGCAATATGTTACCTCCTAGATATATCCATCTATTTAGCGGCGGACCCTTGGTCGCACGGAGGATCGAATATCTGACAAAGTTGCTCCAGAAGCTTGCAACTGAAGTTTCATATTGTTAAATATTGGCAATTTTTTACCAGGATCAGAAATTGTTAGGATAACGCAGAATGGGACTCCCTCCTGAGGAAACTCAAACTCGCTCCTCGTTAAGGGCTGCAAAACTAGGCGCCACTGAGAACTTGCTCCCACGTTATCAAAAGTGTCAATCAACCGTTTTGTTGGCCACCACTTAGAACCATGTTCAACTAGTTCTTTCTCAAAAAACTTTCCACATTCGTTTTTAAGATGCCCCTTGAAACTAGTTTTTTTGGTTCTCTTATTGAATTCTGCTTGACGTAGAAAAGCGTCAATATTCAACCGAACAAATTCAGCCGACTGATCGCGATCCACTGGCGGTCTGTGCACCACAGTCATTTTCACATCTCCGCTGCATCCACCATTTTCATTGACCAAATCTGCAGGCCAAGCAAAATTAAACTCCAATTGCTTCTGCTTATACATGACACCACTAAAAACCAATGTTATTTCATAGTCATCACTTAGCATAGTTTGGCTAGACAAGCTTGGTATACCTACCCCTACAAAATCCCTATAAATCTTACTCAACTCAGGTGCAAGCAAATATGACGGCACTTTTGCATGATGTAGCAAAAGTGCTATTAGAGTTTCTCGAGAAACATCCCCCTCAATAGACTTATGAATATTAGCCAATGTTTTGGCCACCAGCGGCGATGCATAGCTAGTCCCACAACTATGAACGCAACTTCCATCAACAGCCAAGGATCTTAAACCCGTCAACCTTGAAGCCGCGCCACCTATATGCGCGACATCAGGCTTCATACCAAATGAGGGCCCTGGCCCTCTCCGAGTGTAAACTGATGGAAAAACATTGGTTTTATTATCCGGGGGATTCAGTGCACCAACAACTACTGAACGTATGCTATCTGCAGGTTGAAATATCCGATCTAAACCTTGGTTTTTGTAACTAGCTAACATCGCCAAATTATCAACAGGATCTGTAGTCCACTCATCTCGAAACAGATTTTGATCCAAGTTCCCAGTAGGCAGAACAAAAACGATGTCATGCTTGTCAGCAATGCTATCTATAATATTTGCAAACATACTATATGAAGAGTCCTGAATACAGGTAACCACAGCAAGACTCATATTAAATACTCTTACACCCTTTTCTTTAGCCGCAATAACTTCCAAATCTAACTGCTCAAGAAAATCAATGAAGCCGTTCGGGTAGTACGAACCATAATTTGCTGTATTTGTAGGGTGTAGATCAAGATCATAAAACTTGCACGCACCTTCCTGTAGTTCCTGATAGCTATTTAAACTATCACCGCCAGAAATCAGACCAGCAATAAATGTTCCATGCGCGTAATCTTGGTTAAATTCAAACTCTAAATAGTCAGCACCGCCCGCACGCCACCCTTCCAACTGTTTTAAATTACCGGCTCCAGTGTCTATAATCCCGACTATAGGATAGTCAATATCTGCATCAGGTTCTTTAATTACATCCAATTCCGCTGATTGCGCAGCGGAAACTGAAGCTTGAAGTACAGGAGGTAGAATTATCGACTTCACCACCTCCTGCTGCTCAAGGCAATTCAGCAAACCTCGATGAGCATCCGGTGAGGTTGGAGTCTCGCGAGGTCTAGCCATATAACACAAAGAGCTAATCAAATCACTTTCAATTTCTATTATTTCAAACCCGTCAATATGTCGAACAGCGGAAACAAAATTAATTTTTGAACTTGCTTCGGCCTTAGAGTACTTAGAATAATCATTACCCAAGAAGGTTTCGATATAATAAACCCCACCAGTCCGAGGATCCTTCAGCCATCTCAATGCATCTTCTAGCGAAAACTTTCGCTTATCATGCGCAGAATAATGCCGAATCGACTTAATAGCGCCTATTTCACTTCTAACTCGAGATGGCTTAGCAACCTCTTTATTATTTTTTTGTACATAATTCGTTTTTTCTTCAGCACTAGAAATTACGCCACCAATACTCTCTATATCAGACCTTTTAACTCCAATCACTATCGAACCCAGTGAAATCCCAGCCTTAACCACTACCTCCCCAGGCTTAAAAACTCTTTTAATTGGCCTGTGCGACTTCGCCCAAGCTAAAGACTGTAATTCGACCTGAGCATAAATTAGCTCATCAGATCCACCAGCCATCTGAGAAAGCTCTTTTAATTCTTGTAGAAGCTGGGTCTTGTGCTCAACAAATTCAATATCCCGTCCAGCGTAGAAATCCTTGTCACCACCGCCTCCTTGCCGACTATACAGAGTCACATAGTTCTGCGTATTCAACACTACTTGAACGGGATTATTTTTCATATTATACCCTAACTTCCTTTTTCTTTATCCATCGACTTATCGTGGACTGGCTTCTACCAAACAAGGCCGCCAACTGTTCTTGGTTAAAACTTTCTTGATTCTGTTCAAACAATTCACGAGCCAGAAACTCAGGTTCCATCTGGCTAACCTTCCGATTTTCTGCCTCATCGACCTTAGCACTCAGCATAGTATGATTTTTGATTGCAGACAAAAAATCGTACTCGTCTTTTTTTAATGCCTTATGCCTTTTGATAAACTGTGACAACTGGACAATCTCAGCCCCACTCTCGCCAGCTGTCAACCAAGCAAGAAACTTTAGCTGCACTTCATCTTCAATATAATCAAAATATTTCTTTATTATTACCGACCTTGCCTTTATATTCGGCCGAGGAACCTCGACTCGAATTTCAAACCTACGCCAAATTGCGGGATCTAATAAACCTTGATGATTTGTTATTGCAATGGTAAAGCCCGATTTTGAGCGTGAGTCAATACATTGAAGCAATGTATTGACCACCCTCTTAATCTCACCCAATTCATGTGGATCATCCCGGAGTTTTGCAATTGCATCAAATTCATCAAGAAGCAAAATACATTTATATCTATTTGCAAAATCGAATAAATTTGCAATATTACGCGCAGTCGTACCCAAAAATGATGAAATTATCCCATCAAGCTTTGCTACCACAACGGGAAGCCCTAGCTCTTTTGCAATATATTCCGCCAGCATAGTTTTGCCAGTACCTGGATCCCCGTACAACATTACGGAAAGCGCGGGCTCAACTCCAGCACTTCTAAGCACTTCAACATTTTTCCACTCCTCTAGTATTGAACTTAAACTTCCTTGCAGTTCCTTATTAAAGATTGGAGCAGGCGTGTCTTTAACTATCTTCACTTCCGCGAGTTTCGCCGCGGTTTCTTTATCCACGGGACATTGGACGCTTTCAGTTAACTCCTCGCCAAAAGTTAACTGTCTTGATAGCACAACCCGGGATGGAGCCATGCTAGGAAGCAAGCTAACGGAGTCGGAAACCTTTTTTAGGGACGCGGCTTCATTTTTAGACCCCTCTCGCTCCAGAGCCTTGCGCAGTCTCTCAATGTGAGCCCGCACAGCCGGGTTCGCGACCTGGGCTGCCGACCGGCATAATCCGAGTACGATATTGAAATGTTCCACGATCCACCTCTGCTGAGAAAACGACTAGAGGATAGATGAAATCTCTGACTTCATGAATAACACATGATGAAATTTAGCTTTTCATCCAGGTTTAGCGCATAAAATTTTAAATTTATGAATTTTTACAGATCAACGGCATCTGCATCTGATGACAAATCAACTGTGGATCTGCTATCGAAACCGTTTCTGACGCGATCGACCTCTCCTTGGGCGCCAAATCAAAAAGGCCGTGCTTAGCAGGACCGCATTTCGATGGTTGCAGCGATGGTGTCCACAAGATACCCTCCCACCGTCGCTGCCAATTCAGCGACCGGGTGTGAGAGCCCGAAACAATCAAGGCGCAAAGCGCCCCAAAACCTGTCGTGGCGTTTTTTTTCGTCTGCGATATGGCTTTATGGCGGCTGTGCGTGGGAGACCTTCGGGTCTACCGGTTGCCTTGATTGCCGGTTTCTCACCCCGCGCACGGCTGTCACCCAAGCCCGTGAGAAGGCTCGTGGCAGCTCCTCAAATCAAGGATGTTGACCATGACCAAGATAAATCCGTTTGAAATTTGGCCTTCCCCTCTACGCAATTCCCTATCGCGTAACGCCCTCCCCCATTGCCTCTCCAACCTCGGAGGTGGCCAATGACCGAACAACCTGAACTCAAAACTATCGGCCTGACACCCGCGATCTACTGCGCGGATCAAGCGCTGTTTCATGTCACTCGCGGCGTTCCTCTTGGTGATGCGCTGTCCATGGCTTCGGATTTTTTGTTCCTGGCCAAGGCACTCACTGAAGATGCTGCTTATGCCAGAGACACTGACCGTCACGCATGGGCTGCGCATTATCTGACTTCGATGAGCAAGGCGTTGGTGGATGATGCGGTGAAGGTGCTTACTCGGGATCGGGAGATTGGGTCGATGGCTACGCGGGCGGGGGCGAAGGCTGAAGCTTAGTGATTTAGGCCTCTGGGGTGTGGTGGCTTGTGAAGGTGGCAGCTGATTCAGCATTTATGTTGGCTGGGCTGGCGCCTTCGCGGGCAAGCCCGCTCCCACAGGGATTGCGGTGAGCTGACAGGCACTATTTGGCCTGAGTGGGTGAGTGTGATTGCGGTACACCTTCAGCATTGATGCTAGCTGGGCTGGCGCTTTCGCGAGCAGGCTCGCTCCTACAGGGGTTTAGATTCTGGTGCCACTGTGAGCACGCAAACAAATGGGGACCGGGTAGTTTATGGATTTAATTTCGAGATCAATCCAACCATCGTGACCGCAGTCTGAAGTCAGGTATCAGAGTTGGACCCAAGTTCGCCTTGCGTTTTCACACCGAACAACTGGTCGGCTATCCGCCGACCGCGCTCCAACCCTTCCTCCGTTAACCAAATTGATTTGTTCCTGTTCACCGGGTCACTGATGAAACCATGTTCATGCAATCGGTTCATGACCTCGAAGTCGAACCCTTTCCAGGCGTTGCCGCTGTCGGAACTGAAGGTTGCCAACAGGGCAAGCACGGCGCCTTCAATGAGTTTTTCGTCGTACTCCATGATCATTGCTCCGCTCATATTCAATAGCTATCGTCGGGTCTGTGATAGGCGTTCCATTCCGCCTCTGACTTCCATAAAAAACATAAGAATAGTGCGTTCAACCAGGTGGCGCCGGTGAGTCGTCCCACGGTTTATAGCCAACTATTCTACTGAGCAGGTATCGCCAGGTAACTGATTCAGCATTGATGGTGTCTGGGCTGGCGCATTCGCGAGCAGGCTCGCTCCCACAGGGGATACGTCAACGCATCTGCTCCTTAAAATTGCCCACGGTTCTGATGCTTCTTCTCTCCTGCAATGCTTGCTATACATCAGCCATCGACAGGCCTCCTGGCATTAGGCCGGTGTGTGAACGCCCCACGCGGCACTCATCTAGACTTAATGGATAGTCGTAGGCAGAACCGAGCACGTCGCTTTGGTGCAGGTCGATCAACAGCCGCGTGGCAAGCTGCCTTTTATGCCCTGAAAGATGTGCGACAGAGATCGCATCGGGCACAACAAGATGCCCGCCAAGGGTGCCCTGGCCACCGGCCTGAAATCCACGATACCGTGACGTGGTGTGAGTGCCGCAGCCGACACTTTCGGACGACCGACGACCTTCTGGTTTGTCCGTGACCGTGAGGATTGCTGAATGCCTGATGAGATGTTGCACCTGCCTGTGGTCAACAGTCTGCTGGAGCGCCATAAGGGCACCCCGGGTGCGCTGTTGCCCATTCTTCATGATATTCAGGAGCGCATCGGTTACGTCCCCGATGCCGCCGTCCCCGAGATTGCCCATGCCCTCAACCTGAGCCAGGCCGAGGTGCGTGGGGTGATCAGTTTTTACCATGACTTCCGTACCGCGCCGCCTGCGCGGCATATCCTGCGGCTGTGCCGGGCTGAGTCGTGCCAGAGTCGTGGTGCCGAGCAGCTTGCCGCGCAGTTGCGCGAGCGGCTGCAACTGGATGATCACGGCAGCAGTGCCGATGGCAGCATCAGTTTGCGTCCGGTTTATTGCCTGGGTGCGTGTGCCTGTTCGCCGGCACTGGAGCTGGATGGCCGGGTGCATGCGCGGCTTAGCGCAGAGCGGCTGGATGCGTTGCTCGATGCTTGTCGGGAGGACGCGTGATGCCGGCTTTCTATCTGCCCCGTGACTCGCTGGCCCGTGCCGTAGGCGCCGAAGAGATTGCGGCAGCCCTTATCATCCATGGCCGGGGCCGCGTTATGTCTGAGTTGCAACGCACCAGTTCGCGCGGCCTGTATTGGCTGGAACCATTGCTGGAAGTGGACACGCCGCAAGGCCGTTTCGGCTTCGGCCCACTGACTGCTGACGATGTACCGTCAGTGCTCGAAGCCTTGAAAGGCGATCCGTCTGCCCATCCGTTGGCGCTGGGCCTGGTGGAAGAGTTGCCCTATCTGAAGACGCAACAACGCCTGCTGTTTGCCCGCGCCGGCATCACCCGGCCGCTGTACATCGACGATTATCTGGATCATGGCGGTTTCGAGGGTTTGAAAAGAGCCATTGCCCTAGGTGGCGAACAGACTGCGACTGAGGTATTCGATTCGGGCCTGCGTGGCCGTGGCGGCGCGGCCTTCCCTGCCGGGATCAAATGGCGCACGGTGCGCGCTACCGAAGCTGCGCAAAAGTACATCGTATGCAACGCCGACGAAGGCGACTCCGGCACCTTTGCCGACCGCATGCTGATGGAAGGCGACCCTTTCCTGCTGATCGAAGGCATGGCCATTGCCGGCATTACCGTCGGCGCCACCTTCGGCTACATCTATGTGCGCTCGGAGTATCCGGATGCCGTGGCCACGCTGCGTGCAGCGTTGAACATAGCCCGAACCGCCGGTTACCTCGGCGCCAATGTCGGCGGCAGCGGCCTGGCCTTCGATATGGAAGTACGCGTCGGTGCCGGTGCCTACATCTGCGGTGAAGAAACCGCGCTGCTGGACTCCCTCGAAGGCAAGCGCGGGATCGTTCGCGCCAAGCCGCCGATTCCGGCGTTGCAGGGGTTGTTCGGCCTACCGACCTTGGTGCACAACGTGCTGACCCTGGCCTCGGTGCCGCTGATTCTGGCCAAGGGTGCGCAGTTCTATCGCGATTACGGCATGGGCCGTTCCTTGGGCACCATGCCCTTCCAGTTGGCGGGCAATGTTCGTCGCGGCGGTCTGGTGGAACGGGCTTTTGGCCTGACCTTGCGGGAGCTGGTGGAAGACTACGGCGGCGGGACCGCCAGTGGCCGGCCGCTGAAGGCTGTGCAGGTGGGCGGCCCGTTGGGTGCGTGGGTTCCGCCCTCGCAATTCGACACGCCGCTGGATTACGAAGCCTTCACCGCCATCGGCGCGATGCTCGGTCACGGTGGTGTGGTGGTGGCTGACGACACCCTCGACATGGCCCACATGGCACGCTTCGCCATGCAGTTCTGCGCCGAGGAATCCTGTGGCAAATGCACGCCGTGCCGCATCGGCTCGACCCGTGGCGTCGAAGTGATCGACCGCTTGCTGGCCGCGCCTGACCAGAACAGCCGCGATGCGCAGGTGATCATCCTCAAGGACCTGTGCGACACCCTGCAATACGGTTCGCTGTGCGCGTTGGGCGGCATGACGTCTTATCCCGTGGCCAGCGCTCTCAAGCACTTCCCCGCTGACTTCGGTCTGCAAGCCTCGGAGGCCGAGCAATGATCACTCTCTTCGACCCGAACACCGATATCGATCTGGGCACGCCGGCCCGCGACAGCCAGGTGCAAGTCACCCTGAACATCGACGGCCGCAGCATCAGCGTGCCCGAAGGCACTTCGGTGATGCGCGCCGCCGCGCTGCTCGGCACCACCATTCCAAAACTCTGTGCCACCGACAGCCTGGAGGCCTTCGGCTCCTGCCGCATGTGCCTGGTGGAGATCGACGGCATGCGCGGTTATCCGGCGTCCTGCACCACGCCGGTCACGGAAGGCATGAGCGTGCACACCCAGACGCCCAAGCTCGCGACGCTGCGGCGTAACGTCATGGAGTTGTACATCTCCGATCACCCGCTGGACTGCCTGACCTGCTCGGCCAACGGCAACTGCGAGCTGCAAACCGTGGCCGGTCAGGTCGGCCTGCGGGAGGTGCGTTACGGCTATGAAGGCGACAACCATCTGGCCGATGTGAAGGACACGTCCAACCCCTATTTCGATTACGACCCGAGCAAGTGCATCGTCTGCAACCGCTGCGTGCGTGCGTGCGAGGAAACCCAGGGCACCTTTGCCCTGACCATTACCGGGCGCGGTTTTGAATCCCGGGTCTCGGCCGCTGGTGGGGATAACTTCCTAGACTCGGAATGCGTGTCCTGCGGCGCCTGTGTGCAGGCCTGCCCTACCGCGACCCTGATGGAAAAAAGCGTGGTCGAACTGGGCCAGCCCGAACGCAGCGTGATCACCACCTGTGCCTATTGCGGGGTGGGTTGCTCGTTCCGCGCCGAGATGAAGGGCGACAAACTGGTGCGCATGGTTCCGGACAAGAATGGCCAGGCCAACCACGGCCACTCCTGCGTCAAGGGGCGCTTTGCCTGGGGTTATGCGACCCACCCGGATCGCATCACCAAGCCGATGATCCGCAAGCACATCAGCGACCCGTGGCAGGAAGTCAGCTGGGATGAAGCGGTGACTTACGCCGCCAGCGAATTCCGTCGACTGCAGCAGAAATATGGCCGCGATTCCATCGGCGGCATCACCTCCAGCCGCTGCACCAACGAAGAAACCTATCTGGTGCAGAAACTGGTGCGCGCCGCCTTCGGCAACAACAACGTCGACACCTGTGCGCGGGTCTGCCACTCGCCGACCGGTTATGGCCTGAAACAAACCCTGGGCGAGTCTGCCGGCACCCAGAGTTTCGATTCGGTGATGCAGGCCGACGTGATCCTGGTGATGGGCGCCAACCCTAGCGACGCTCACCCGGTGTTCGCCTCCCAGCTCAAACGCCGTTTGCGTGAAGGTGCGCGGCTGATTGTCATCGATCCGCGACGCATCGATCTGGTGGATACGGTGCATGCCCGCGCCGAGTATCACCTGGCCCTGCGCCCCGGTACCAACGTCGCCATGCTCAACGCACTGGCCCATGTGATCGTGACTGAAGGACTGCTCAACCAGGACTTTATCGATGCCCGTTGCGAACCTGGTGATTTCGCCCAGTGGAGCGAGTTCGTCAGCCGCGCGGAAAATTCGCCGGAAGCCCTCGGCCCAATCTGCGGTGTACCCGCTACCGATATCCGTGCCGCTGCGCGTTTGTATGCCACTGGCGGCAACGCGGCGATCTATTACGGCCTTGGCGTCACCGAACACAGCCAGGGCAGCACCTCGGTGATGGGTATCGCCAACCTGGCCATGGTCACCGGCAACATCGGTCGCGAAGGCGTGGGCGTGAACCCGTTGCGCGGGCAGAACAACGTGCAGGGTTCCTGTGACATGGGCTCCTTTCCTCACGAGTTGCCCGGTTACCGGCACATCTCCAACGAGGTGGTACGGGCGCAGTTCGAACAGGCGTGGAACGTCACCCTGCAACCCGATCCGGGCCTGCGCATCCCCAACATGTTCGAGTCGGCCCTGGCCGGCACTTTCAAGGGCCTGTATTGCCAGGGCGAAGACATCGCCCAGAGCGATCCGAATACCCAGCACGTCACCGCGGCCTTGTCGGCCATGGAGTGCGTGGTGGTGCAGGATATTTTCCTCAACGAAACCGCCAAGTTCGCCCACGTGTTCCTGCCGGGCAGTTCGTTCCTGGAAAAGGACGGCACCTTCACCAACGCCGAACGACGCATCTCCCGGGTGCGCAAGGTCATGGATCCGCTGGGCGGCAAGGCTGACTGGGAAGGCACGGTGGCCCTGGCCAATGCCTTGGGTTACCCGATGAATTACCAGCATCCATCGCAAATCATGGATGAGATCGCCAGCCTGACGCCCACCTTCACCAACGTCAGCTACGCCGAACTGGACCGCCACGGCAGCCTGCAATGGCCGTGCAACGCGGCGGCACCGGACGGCACGCCGACCATGCACATCGAGGAGTTCGTGCGCGGCAAGGGACGCTTCATGCTCACCGGCTACGTGCCCACTGAGGAAAAGGTCAACGCTCGCTATCCGCTGCTGCTGACCACCGGGCGCATTCTCAGCCAGTACAACGTCGGCGCGCAGACCCGGCGCACCGAAAACGTCGCCTGGCATGACGAAGACCGTCTGGAAATCCACCCGACGGACGCAGAGAGCCGTGGCATCAACGAAGGTGACTGGGTCGGCATCGGCAGCCGCGCCGGGCAGACCGTGCTGCGGGCGCAGATCACCGAACGGGTCGCCCCGGGCGTGGTGTACACCACCTTCCACTTCCCGGAGTCGGGCGCCAACGTGATTACCACCGACAACTCCGACTGGGCCACCAACTGTCCGGAGTACAAGGTCACGGCCGTGGAAGTCAGCCGCGTTTATCACCCTTCGGAGTGGCAGAAGCGCTTCCAGGAATTCAGCGATGAACAGCATCGTCTGCTCAAGGACCGGGGCCGTGGCGCCAAAGCGGAGGTACGCCGATGAGCACCGACAACCTGATCAAGATGGCCAACCAGATCGGCCAGTACTTTGCCACCCAACCGGACCAGGAACAGGCGGTGCTGGGCGTGCGCAATCATTTGCAGATGTACTGGGCGCCGAGCATGCGCAAGGAGTTGTTGGCCTGGCAGACGGAGCATAAAGGGGCGGATCTGCACCCGCTGGTGCAGGCGGCGGTGAGTGGGGCGGGTTGGGA
>NZ_JAHBDR010000116.1:0-15151 GCF_019956575.1 Pseudomonas sp. A-R-19 | reverse complement strand
ACATTGATATCGGCTGACACACCGCTTTCGCGAGCAAGCCCGCTCCCACAGGAAATGTTTTTCACGCTGCTATAGCTGGGCGCATTGGAACTTGCTGTTGTTCCGGAATCGCCCCAAACAACACTTTCTGCACCGCCTGCTGCGCCTCGAACGCCAGTGCCGCGCGTTCCCGGCCCTGGCACTCGATGGGCTTGAGCAGATGAATCTCCACGCCGCCACGGTCGTTGCCGAACAGGCGCATCAAGTGCGAGAGCAGATCATCATCGCCAATGAACGGTGCCAGCGCGCAAGGCTCGCCGTTACGCACATAACGTATCGCCACCGGCTGCATCGCCACTTCGGAATCGATGGCGGCGGACAGCAAGCGACCGTGGAAGGTACGCAGCGAACGGCCATCGGTGGTGGTGCCTTCCGGGAACATCAGCAACGGGTGGGCTTGCTCCAGATGACGGGTCATCTGCTTGCGGATCAACTGGCTGTCGCCCGAGCCGCGGCGGATGAACAGGCTGCCGGCCTTGGCCGCCAACCAGCCGGCCACCGGCCAGGTACGCACTTCGGCCTTGGACAGGAACGATAGCGGCGTGAGCATGCCCAGCAGTGGGATGTCGGTCCAGGACACGTGGTTGCTGACCCAGAGCATCGGCACCTTCGGCAATTCGCCGTGGACGGTCACGTCGAAGGGCAGGGCGTTGCTCAGGCGGGCCATGAAAAACCGCGACCAGCGCTGCCGGCGCGCCATCGAATGGGCCAGGCCCAGGCGCTCGAACACCCCGAACACGCTGGCCATGCCCAGTCCCAGCGTTACCACCAACAGCACTCGCGCGATTCGCGCGTACACCCGCAACCGGCTCATTACACAGCCGCCTTGAAGTGTTTGGCGTAGCGCGGGCAGAGTTCATCGCGCTTGAGCAGGATGAACACGTCTGCGACCTGGAAGTCTTCGTCCCAGCAGGGCTCGCCGCAGATCTTCGCGCCCAGGCGCATGTAGGCCTTGAGCAGCGGTGGCATTTCGGCAATCACGTTGGACGGAATGTCCAGGCTCGGCAGCGGCTTTTTCGGCTCGGCGCGCAGGTGTTCGGTGCACAGGTAGCGCTCGCGCAGACGCTGCATGATCGCATGGGCCTGCACGCCGCCGTCCTGCATCGGAATGCTCGCGCAACCCATCAGGTAGCTGTAGCCGCCCTGGTTCAGGACTTCGGCCAGTTCGCCCCAGAGCACGGCGATGGTGCCGCCGTTGCGGTAGGCCGGGTCGACGCAGGTGCGACCGATTTCCAGGATCGGGCCTTGCAGGTGTACCAGGCCGTGAAGGCTGAATTCTTCTTCGCTGTAGAACTTGCCCAGGCTGCTGGCAGCCGTGTGGTCGAGCAAACGGGTGGTCGCCACCAGGCGCCCGGTATTCAAATCACGCACGCCGATATGGGCGCAGTGAACGTCGTAGTCATCCATGTCCAGACCCAGCTCGGCACCCTTGAGTTTGGCGTTGAATTCGCCGCTGAACACGTTGAAGCGCAAGGCCTGGGCCTCCTGCAATGCCTCGGCGCCCACCAGGCGTTCGGCTTGCAGGCGGCGTTCGTTGCCGGTGTCGCTGATGCGGGCGATCTGAGTCATGGCGAATCTCCGTGCGGGCTGCTCACCCGTCTTTGGGCTACAGCGAATCGACTTTCTTTGCTAGCCGTGTTGTGCAAAGTCAGGCTATGTAGGCCCGGTGTCATCGCCATTAAGCTTTGGTGATGCTTATATGACAGCCCACAAGGAGCCTCTTATGCCCTGGCAAACCCTGTTGAATCGCCGTGATCGCTTGCCCGCCTACCCGGATCTGGCCGAAGGTTTCGCGACCTTGCTGCAACAGTTGGGTACGGTCACGCCCTTTGAATTGGCCGTGCTTGGCGGGCGGTTGATGGCGTCGCCGGGGCTGGCGTTTCTGGTGGGCTACCAAGCGGCATTGCGCATGCTCTGGCCGAGCGCGCCGCTGAGCCTCGGCGCGCTGTGCGCCACCGAACAGCGCAGCCTGCGTCCGGCGGACATGCAGACCCGGTTGAGCGGTTTGCGCGTGAGCGGACGCAAGGATTTTGTTACCGCCGGCGATGCCGCCGACTGGCTGCTGGTGGCGGCGCGCAGTGAGGAGCCCGGCGCTGATCCGCGCTTGAGCCTGGCGGTGATCTATCGCGATGAGCCGGGTGTGCGCGTGGAAAAACTGGCGCCGATCCCGTTGATACCGGACATCAGCCATGGCCGCTTGTTTCTGGATAACGCGCTGTGCGAGTTGCTCGCCGGGGATGGCTGGGATGCGTACGTCAAGCCGTTCCGCACGCTTGAAGACATCTATGTACTGAGCGCCATGACGGCGTGGTTGTACGGTATCGGTCAGGATTGTGCCTGGCCGCAATCCTTGCAATTGCGCCTGCTGGCATTGTTGGCAGGCTGCGCGGAAAGCAGCCGCCAGCCACCGACCAGTCTGGCCGGGCATGTGCTGCTTGGCGGGTTGTTTGCGCAGTTTGAGGGGCTCAAGGCTGAGGTGGATGAGGCGTTGGCCGCAGGGCCTCAAGAGTGGATGGCGATGTGGCGGCGGGATCAGGCGGTGATGGATTTGGCGGCGGGGGCGCGGGGGAAGCGGTTGGCCAAGGCACTGACGGGATCTGCGTTGTCTTGACTGGCCCCTTCGCGAGCAAGCCCGTTCCCACAGGTTCTGCGTCGAACACAACATTTGTACACGACGCAGGTCCCTGTAGGAGCTTGCTTGCCAGCGATGGCGCCCTCACCGGCAACACAAATTCCAGAACTGTCATCAACCTCGACTAGGCTCAGCAAGTTCAATCTCCGAGCCCCCGCCATGCCCAAAGGCTTGTCCCTGATTTTCCTGTTGTTGCTCAGCTTCACCGCCCAGGCCGAAAACTGGCCCGCCGAGCAATGGCCAACCGCCCCGACACCCACGGGGCCGGCACTTCAAGCCCTGGAGGCCTACGCCTTCCCATCCCGCGATGACACCACGCGCCAGGGCATTCGCACCGATGCCTTGCTGGTGATTCGCGATGGCCAGTTTATCTACGAACGCTACGCCGGCCCGACGACGGCCGGGACGTCGCACCTGACCTGGTCGATCAGCAAGAGCCTGATGGCCACGGTCCTTGGCGTGGCCTACGGCGAAGGGCTGTTCAAGTTGCGGGATCCGGCGCAGACATTTTATCCGCCGCTGGCCAGGCACCCGGACCTGACCATGGCCGACCTGCTGCACTGGGCCTCGGGCCTGGATTGGCAGGAAGACTACGAATACGCACCGCTGAAATCTTCGGTGGTGGCCATGCTCTACACCCGCGGTCACCACGACATGGCCGCGTTCACCGCGGCACATGAGGCGTACGCCGCGCCGGGCCAGGCGTTTCGCTACTCCAGCGGTGACAGCAACCTGTTGTCCGCCGCGCTGAAAACCATCGTCGGCCCAAACCGCTATCCCGACTATCCGTGGACCGCGCTGTTCGAGCCGCTGGGCATTCGCCATGCCGTGTGGGAAACCGATGCCACGGGCACGTTCGTCGCGTCGTCCTATGCCTACCTCACGGCACGGGACATGGCCCGGGTCGGTCTGTTGATGGCCCGCGACGGTCGCTGGGGCGACAGGCAACTACTGCCCAAGGACTGGGTGGCGTTCAACCGCGAGCCGTTCGCTCACTATCGCGCACACGAAGACGATGCCGTCCCCGGCGGCCAATGGTGGCTCAATCGAGCCGTTGAGGGCGCGGCACGACCCTGGCCCGATGCTCCCGCCGACACCTTCGCCGCACTGGGTCATTGGGGGCAGGCGATGTATGTGATCCCCAGTGAGCAGTTAGTGATCGTGCGCTATGGCGATGACCGCGACGGCAGCTACCGGCACAACGAATTGCTCCAGCTCGCGCTCAAGGCCTTTGCCGGGAAGGTGCAGCCATGACCGCTTTCATTCGCCGTCGACCGGTCAGCGCTCTGTTGCTGATCCTGCTGATCGCCTTGCTCGGCTGGATCTGGCACGAACGGGTGGCGCTGTGGGCGTTCCCCGACATCATCAGCGCCTACACCGCCAAGGAATATTGCTCGTGCCGCTACGTGATGAACAACGACGCCGAGTACTGCCACGGTTATGTGAAACAGTGGCTGCCCGCCAGCGACTTTTCCGATGACGCGGCCGGCAAGCGGGTAACGGTCAGCGGCATGGGCCGCAGCAACAGCGCTGTGTGGATCGGCGAGCGCCAGGGCTGCCGCTTGCAGCCCTGAAATCCCCTCAGGTTCCACTCTGTGGAACCACATTCGATTGTTCTCGCGCACGACTCGCGGTTATCTGGAGGTGAGCGCGACCTGCCTTTGACGTGTCGCGAAATCACCGCGAACAACAAGAACGGGATTACACCCGGCCCGAGGACAATCGTCATGACCCGATATCAGCACATCCTTGCCTGGCTCAGCGACGTGGCCAGCGACCTGCACGCCACCCGCCAGGACATCCACGCCCACCCGGAACTCGGTTTCGAGGAAAACCGCACCTCGGCGCTGGTGGCCAAGTCCCTGAAGGATTGGGGCTACGAGGTGCACACCGGCGTCGGCAAGACCGGTGTGGTCGGCGTCCTGCGTAACGGCAGCAGCCCACGCAGACTCGGCTTGCGGGCGGACATGGACGCGCTGCCGATCATCGAGAACACCGGCGCAACCTACAGCAGCCAGCACAAGGGCTGCATGCACGCTTGCGGGCATGACGGTCACACCACGATGTTGCTGGGGGCGGCGCGTTACCTGGCGGCGACCCGTCAGTTCGACGGCACCCTGACATTGATTTTCCAGCCTGCCGAAGAGGGACAGGGCGGTGCCGAAGCGATGCTCGCCGATGGCTTGCTCGAACGTTTCCCCTGCGATGCGCTGTTCGGCATGCACAACATGCCGGGGCTACCCGCCGGCCATTTGGGTTTTCGCGAGGGGCCGATGATGGCCTCGCAGGATTTGCTTAATGTGACCATCGAAGGTGTCGGCGGCCACGGTTCGATGCCGCACCTGGCGGTCGATCCGCTGGTGGCAGCGGCCAGTGTGGTGATGGCTTTGCAAACCGTGGTCGCGCGCAACATCGATGCGCAGCAGGCGGCAGTGGTCACCGTCGGCGCGTTGCAGGCCGGGGAGGCGGCCAATGTCATTCCGCAACAGGCGATTCTGCGCCTGAGCTTGCGGGCGCTGGACGCCCAAGTGCGCGAGCAGACCCTCGACCGCGTGCGCGCGATCATCGAATCCCAGGCCCACAGTTTTGGTTGCAGCTCGCGCATCGAACATCGTCCGGCCTACCCGGTGCTGGTCAACCACGCGGCCGAAACCGAATTCGCCCGGCAAGTCGGCGTCGATCTGGTGGGTGCCGATGCGGTCGATGGCAATACCCCCAAACTCATGGGCAGCGAAGACTTTGCCTGGATGCTGCAACGCTGCGCCGGTGCGTACCTGTTTATCGGCAATGGCGTATCGCGGCCGATGGTCCACAACCCCGCTTATGACTTCAACGACGACATCCTGCTGACCGGTGCCGCGTACTGGGGCGCGCTGACCGAGAGCTGGCTCAAGCCGGCCTGATTCCCGCCACTTTCTACTGCCGCTGGACCGGGTGCGCCATGGCGTGCCCGCCGTTACCCAACAGGTTTTTGGAGAGTTCCCCATGCACACTTCGAGCACAGGCGTTTCGCGCACCCGGCAGGTGGTCGCCGCGGTTATCGGCAACGCGCTGGAATGGTATGACTTCATTGTCTACGGCTTTCTGGCGAGCATCATCGCCCGGCAATTTTTCCCCTCTGACGACGAATACGCATCCCTGCTGATGGCCCTGGCGACTTTCGGCGTCGGCTTTTTCATGCGTCCGGTGGGCGGCATCCTGCTGGGGATGTATTCGGACCGCAAAGGGCGCAAGGCGGCGATGCAGATGATCATTCGCCTGATGACCGTATCCATTGCACTGATTGCGTTTGCACCGAACTACGCCGCCATCGGCATGGGTGCACCGCTGTTGATCGTGGTTGCACGGATGCTGCAAGGCTTCGCCACGGGCGGCGAGTACGCCAGCGCCACGGCGTTCCTGGTGGAGAGCGCGCCGGCACACCGCAAGGGGTTGTACGGCTCGTGGCAATTGGTCGGGCAATGCCTGGCGGTGTTCTGCGGTGCGGCGATGGTCGCGCTTTTCACCCACCTGCTGTCCCCGGAGGCACTGGAGAGCTGGGGCTGGCGGATTCCGTTTGTGCTGGGTTTGTTGATCGGTCCCGTGGGCTTGTGGATTCGCAAGCACATGGAAGAACCGGAGGAGTTTCTTGAAGCGCGCAAGCAGGCCAAAGGCGCGAGCCCAAGCCTGATGCAAGTGATCCGTGAACACCGGCGCAGCATTCTGGTGTCGATGGGCCTGGCCTGTGGCGCGACCGTGTCGTTCTACGTGGTGCTGGTGAACATGCCAACCTTCGCCCACAAGAATCTCGGCCTGCCGCTGGATCAGGTGCTGCTGGTGCAAATGCTCGCGGTGGCGCTGATGACCGTGGTGATTCCGCTGTCCGGCGCACTGTCGGACCGCCTCGGTCGACGCCCCGTACTGATGGCGTTCACCCTGGCGTTTTTCCTGATGGTGTACCCGCTGTACGTGTGGGTGGCGGCGGCGCCATCGGTGGAGCGCTTGCTGGTGATGCAATTGTTGCTGTGCAGTTCGATCGGCGGGTTTTTCGGCCCGGCACCGACCGCGCTGGCCGAGCAGTTTCCCATCGAAGTGCGCTCCACCGGGGTGTCTGTGGCTTACAACGTCGCGGTCATGGTTTTCGGCGGATTCGCGCCGCTGATTGTCACCTGGCTGAGCAAGGTCCTGGCAACGCCAGTCGCACCGTCCTTCTACGTCCTGTTCGCCTGCCTGCTGACGCTGCTCGGCACCTACTGCATGCACGAAGCGCCACGGGCAAAAAGATCCGTTGAACTCAATCTTGGAGTGAAACCTTGAGCAGCCATCCGATTGTTGAAATGGACGCCGATGAGCTGTCCCGGGCCATCCACGCACGACAGGTGTCCTGTCGCGAAGTGATGCAGGCGTATCTCGCGCAGATCGAACGCTTCAATCCGCAGGTCAATGCGCTGGTATCGCTGCGACCGGCCGAGGCGTTGCTGGCTGAGGCCGCCGAGTGTGATCGCCAACTCGATCGGGGTCAGTCTCGCGGCTGGATGCACGGCATGCCGCAAGCGGTCAAAGACCTGGCGGCCACTGCCGGTTTACGCACCACCCTGGGCTCGCCGCTGTTCGCCGAGCAGGTTCCGCAACACGATGCCATCAGCGTGGCGCGGGTGCGCGCCTGCGGGGCGATCATCATCGGCAAGAGTAACGTCCCTGAATTCGGCCTTGGCTCGCAAACCTACAACAGCGTGTTCGGCACCACCACCAACGCCTACGATCCGACGCTGATCGCTGGCGGCAGCAGCGGCGGGGCGGCGGTGGCGCTGGCGTTACGCATGCTGCCGGTAGCCGACGGCAGCGATATGATGGGCTCGCTGCGCAATCCGGCGGCGTTCAACAACGTCTATGGATTTCGCCCATCCCAGGGGCGTGTTCCGTTCGGGCCCGGACCTGAGATGTTCGTCCAGCAACTGGCCACCGAAGGACCGATGGGCCGCACGGTCACCGATGTTGCCCGCTTGCTCGGCACCCAGGCCGGGTACGACCCGCGCGTGCCGTTGTCGCTGACTGAGGATCCGGGGGTGTTTCACCAGTCGTTGCAGCAGGATTTCAGGGATGTGCGGCTCGGCTGGCTGGGGGACTACAACGGCTACCTGCCGATGGACCCCGGTGTCATGGGGCTGTGTGAATCGGCGTTGCAGGACTTCGCCACACTGGGTTGCAACGTCGAGGCCTGCCAGCCGGATTTCTCCCTGGAACGCCTGTGGCAGACCTGGCTGGTGCATCGCCACTGGCTGGTGCAAGGCAGCCTCGGCGGGTTGTATGCCGATGCGCAAAAACGCGAGCAACTCAAACCCGAGGCCCGATGGGAAGTCGAAGGCGGACTGCGCCTGACTGCAGCGGATGTCTATCAGGCTTCGGTCAGCCGCAGCGAGTGGTATCGAGCGCTCAACGAACTGTTCGAACGTTACGACTTCCTGTTGCTGCCCACTGCCCAGGTGTTTCCTTTTGATGCACAAACACCGTGGCCGCGCGTCGTCGGCGGGCAGGCCATGGACACCTACCACCGCTGGATGGAAGTGGTGATCGGGCCGACCCTGGCGGGCCTGCCGAGCATGAATGTGCCAGTGGGATTCAACCCGGCCGGACTGCCGATGGGCCTGCAAATCATAGGCCCGGCCCAGGCTGACCGCGCGGTGTTGCAACTGGCGTATGCCCATGAGCAGTTGACTCAATGGGTCAAGCGCAGGCCGCCCGGCTGTCTGCAACATGCCTGAGACTGGCCGATGGGCCCGCATCTTGCTGCGCAAATTGAACATCCATCTGCGCTTAGGGAGATCGAACCTATGGAGAGCAAGGCAGAAACCGGCAGTGTGCGTTCCGTCGAGCGCGCCCTGGCGATTGTCGAGTTGCTGGGTGAGCATCAGGCATTGGGGCTGGAGGAGTTGCACTACCTCACCACCTTGCCCAAGGCCACGGTGTCGCGCATGTTGCTGACGATGCAGGAGCGGGGCTGGATCTATCGCGGCCTGAGCGATCGGCGCTACCGGTTGTGCGCCAAGCGCCTGTTTGGTGACAGCCAGCAGCGCTTCAAGCGGCGCCTGGTGGAAAACGCCGCGCCGCTGTTGTTGGAGTTGAGCGAGCGCACCGGGTTGGTGGCGGACCTGTCGTGTTTTGATGGCGAGCGGATCGAGGTCATGGAGAGCGCGATCCCCAGGGTGCTGCGCAAGCGCTATCCGAACAACTGTCAGATCGTCGGCCAGCACGCCAGCCTGTTCCATTCGGCCATGGGCCGGGCCTGCCTGGGCGAACTGGACAGCCATGAAGTGGAGCGTCTGGCCAGCCGTGAGCGAATGACTGACGAATCCCTGTTCAACACCACTGAGCAGGCCTTGCACCAAGGCTTCGGGCAGCGCACCGAAGGTTACTGGGAATACCCGGTGCGTCTGCCATTCCTGATACGCGCGGTGGCCTTGCCGATCCGCACCGATGACCGACTCGTGGGCAGCATGGCGCTTCACTGGCCAATGGATCAGGCGCCGGTGGAACGGGTACTCAATCTGCACCTGAATAGCCTGGCCACGACCATTGGCAATGTGCAGCAGGCGATGTCCTGAGTGGAACTTGTGGCGGTTTAGAGACTCAAGGCAACACATTTCTTGCAACCTGTGTCAGGCCGGTTAAGGTTCAGCACAGGTTTCTCTGCCTTACGAGTCTCTATGTTCAAGCGCTCTGCCCTCCGATCTCTCGCTTTCCTGATGCTGGCCGGTGCCGCATTGTCGGCCCGTGCCGATTGGTACCTCGATGGCGAGTCTTCGCGCCTGTCGTTTGTCAGCACCAAGAATGCCAATGTTGCCGAAGTGCAGCGCTTTCTGGTGTTGCACGGCAAGGTCGATCCCGAGGGGCTGGCGCGGGTGGAAGTCGAGCTGGAGTCGATCAACAGCGGCATTGCGTTGCGCGATGAGCGCATGCGCAAGGAGCTGTTCCAGATCGACCGGTTTCCCGAGGCCTTGATCACCACGAAAATCGATCTGCGTCCGATCAACGACCTCGCTCCTGGCGCGCAGCTGGAGTTGCGCCTGCCGCTGACGGTGGACTTGCACGGCAAACAACATGAGTACCCCGCCGAACTGCTGGCGACCCGTCTCGATGACCGGCGCTTTCAGGTGGTGACCCTCGAGCCGCTGGTGATCAATGCGGAGGATTTTGATCTGGCGCCTGGTCTGGAAACGTTGCGTAAAATGGCCGGCCTCTCAGCCATCAGTCTGTCGGTGCCGGTGGGTGCGGTGCTGATTTTCACGGCGCGCTGACATGGCCGGAGCGATTTTTCCCTGGCGTGAAGGCAACCACTTCGAACTGCTGGTCGATGGTCCGCAGTTCTTCCCGCGCATGCTCGTGGCGATTGCCCGCGCCGAAGAACAGGTCGAGCTGGAGCTGTATCTGGTGGAGGCGGGCGCCTGTGCCGAAGCCATGGTCCAGGCCTTGGTGCAGGCCGCCGAGCGCGGTGTGCGGGTGCGCTGCCTGTTCGATGATTACGGTAGCCTCGCCTTCACCCTGACCTTGCGTCAGCGGCTGATGGCGGCCGGTGTGGAGCTGCGGTTCTACAATCGCCTGAGCTGGCGCCGTTGGGTCGGTAACTTCTACCGCGATCACCGCAAATTGTTGCTGGTGGACCAGAGCCTGGCCGTGGTCGGCGGCACCGGCGTCACCGACGAGTTCTGGACCCCTGGCGAAGATGTCAGCGAATGGCATGAGGTGATGGTGGAAATCACCGGCCCGCTGGTGCTCGACTGGCAGTTGCTGTTCGACCGCCAGTGGATCGCCAACCGCCATCGTCGCGCCTGGCGGCCCGCCTCGCATTTCGGTTTGCCGCGCCTGCCACGGGTGCCGTCCATGGGCGAGGGCATGGGCCGGGTGGCCTATGCCGACGCCCGCCAGCACCGGGACATTCTGCAATCGCTGGTACGCGCCTTGAACAGCGGCCAACGCCGGGTCTGGCTGGCCACACCGTACTTTTTGCCGACCTGGAAAGTCCGCCGTTCCCTGCGCCGGGCGGCTGCCCGGGGCGTCGATGTGCGGTTGCTGCTGACCGGCCCCCGTACCGATCACCCGTCCGTGCGCTACGCCGGGCATCGTTACTACCCGCGACTGCTCAAGGCCGGGGTGAAGATCTTCGAGTATCAGCCGTGTTTCCTGCACCTGAAGATGGTTTTGATCGATGACTGGGTGAGCATCGGCTCGTGCAACTTCGATCACTGGAACCTGCGCTTCAACCTGGAAGCCAACCTGGAAGCCCTGGACCCCGGACTGACCCGGTCGGTGGCGGCGAGTTTCGAACGCGACTTCGGGTTGAGTGAGCAAGTCAGCCTGGAAGAATGGCAACGCCGGCCGTTGTGGCGGCGGGTCAAGCAGAGGGTGTGGGGATGGGTGGATCGGGTGGTGGTGAATCTGCTGGATCGACGAGGTTGACGCCGATTTTCTGAACTCCATAAACCCAATGTGGGAGCGGGCTTGCTCGCGAAGGCGGAGTGTCAGTCAATGAAGATGTCGACTGACAGACCGCTTTCGCGAGCAAGCCCGCTCCCACATTTGTATTGCGTTGTTGCCGCGATTACAGCAACTCAAAACTCTGCTGCGTCACGTCCTCTGAGTCCAGGCCGATCTGTACGTTGAACTTGCCCGGTTCCGCCGCGTATTTGAGCTGGGTGTTGTAGAACTTCAGGTCGTCCTCGGTGATGGTGAAGTGCACGACCTTCTGTTCGCCGGCCTTGATCATCACTTTCTGGAAGTTCTTCAGTTCCTTGATCGGGCGGATCATCGAGCCGGCCACGTCCTGGATGTACAACTGCACCACGGTTTCGCCGTCGCGCTTGCCGGTGTTTTTCACCGTGACGCTGGCGTCGAGCTTGCCGGTCTTGTTCAGCGTGGTCGACGACAGGGCCATGTCGCTCAGGCTGAAGTCGGTGTAGCTCAGACCGAAGCCAAACGGGAACAGGGGGCCGGTGGTGTCATCGAGATACTGCGAGGTGTAGTTGCCCGGTTTGCCCGGCGTGAACGGCCGGCCAATGGTCAGGTGGTTGTAGTAGGTCGGAATCTGACCCACCGAGCGAGGGATGGTGATCGGCAGTTTGCCCGACGGGTTGTAGTCGCCGAACAGCACGTCGGCGATCGCGTTGCCGCCTTCGGTGCCGGTGAACCAGGTTTCCAGAATCGCGTCAGCTTGTTCTTTCTCTTCGAGAATCGACAGCGGACGGCCGTTCATCAACACCAGCACCAGCGGTTTGCCGGTGGCTTTCAAGGCGCGGATCAGTTCACGCTGGTTTTCCGGAATATTGATGTCCGTGCGGCTCGACGATTCGTGGGACATGCCACGGGATTCGCCAACCGCTGCCACCACTATGTCAGCGTCCTTGGCGGCTTTCACCGCTTCGTCGATCAACACGTTGGCCGGACGCGGATCATCCACCACTTCCAGGGCGTCGAAGTTGAGGAAGTTCAGGTAATCCACGACCTTCTTGTTGCTGGTAATGTTGGCGCCACGGGCGTAGATCAGCGTCGATTGCGAACCCAGTGCAGCGGACATGCCGTCGAACAGCGTGACCGATTGCGCAGGGCGACCGTTGGCGGCCCAACTGCCCATCATGTCGATCGGTGCCTTGGCCAGCGGACCCACCAAAGCGATTTTCGCGGTTTTCTTCAGCGGCAGGGTTTCGTTCTGGTTCTTCAGCAACACCATGCTGCGGCGCGCGACATCGCGGGCCTCGGCGCGGTGCAGACGGCTGTCGGCATTGGTGTCGGCCGGATCATCTTCAGCCTTGCCGATGCGCAGATACGGGTCCTTGAACAGGCCCATGTCGTACTTGGCGGCGAGTACCTCACGCACGGCGTTGTCGATGTCGCTTTGTTCAATCTCGCCGGCCTTCAACAGCCCAGGCAGCTCTTTGCCATAGAGGGTGTCGTTCATGCTCATGTCGATGCCGGCCTTGATCGCCAGCTTCGCGGCTTCGCGGCCATCGGCGGCAACGCCGTGCTTGATCAGTTCGAAAATCGCCCCGTGGTCGCTGACGGCCAGGCCTTTGAACCCCCACTCCTTGCGCAACAGGTCGTTCATCAGCCAGGTGTTTGCCGTGGCCGGCACGCCGTTGATCGAGTTCAGCGCAACCATCACGCCACCCGCGCCGGCATCGATGGCGGCGCGGTACGGCGGCAGGTAGTCCTGGTACATCTTGACCGGGCTCATGTCGACCACGTTGTAGTCGCGACCGCCCTCGACCGCGCCATACAGGGCGAAGTGCTTGACGCTGGCCATGATGCTGTCGGCTGCGTTCGCACCGGTGCCCTGGAAGGCTTTGACCATGACGCCGGCAATGCGCGACACCAGGTAGGTGTCTTCACCGAAGCCTTCGGACGTACGGCCCCATCGCGGGTCGCGGGAGATGTCGACCATCGGCGCGAAGGTGAGGTCGACGCCGTCCGAGGAGGCTTCCTTGGCGGCGATGCGCCCGGACAGGGCGATGGCGTCCATGTCCCAGCTCGAGGCCAGGGCCAGCGGGATCGGGAAAATGGTGCGGTGGCCGTGGATCACGTCGTAGGCGAAGAACATCGGGATCTTCAGGCGGCTGCGCATGGCCGCGTCCTGCATCGGCCGGTTTTCCGGACGGGTGATCGAGTTGAACGTACCGCCGATGTTGCCCGCCGCGATTTCCTTGCGGATCATTTCGCGAGGCATTTCCGGGCCGATGCTGATCAGGCGCAACTGGCCGATTTTTTCATCGAGGGTCATTTGCTTCATCAGGTTGCTGACGAAGGCGTCCTTGTTCTCCAGGGGTGCGGGCGTCGTGGCGGCCAATACGTTATGACTGGCCAGGCTGACGTACAGGCCCAGCAAACACAGCTTCTTCATGAATAGTTTTCTCAAGGGCCCAAACGGCGATGTACACGCCGGCCAGCCAAAATTTAGGGAGCGTCTATTGTTGTTCGGGTGCCGGCTCAAAAAACCAGAGCCAAAAACGACAGCCAGATGGCGGATGCGTTTTCGCGCAGGGCCTCTTTTTAGCCCATCGGCCCGTTGCAATCCAGAGGCGCGGGCGATTATGCCCCAAGAGCCGGCCGAGAAGGTTTCACGGTCGGTTTTTTCATGAAATGCACAAGGGAGCATCATCCTGATGAATGTAAGTCCAACCTACCGCTCGCGTTTGCAGGTCGTCACGCTGCTGATGCTGGCGACCTTGCTGACCGCCTGCGGCATCAACAACATCCCGACCCTCGACGAACAGGCCAAGGCCGCCTGGGGCCAGGTGCAGAACCAGTATCAGCGCCGCGCCGACCTGATTCCCAACCTGGTGGAAACCGTCAAGGGCTACGCCAAGCATGAGGAAGAGACGCTGACGGCGGTCATCGAGGCCCGGGCCAAGGCCACGTCGATCCAGGTGGACGCCTCGACCCTCGACAATCCGGAAAAACTCAAGCAGTACCAGCAGGCCCAGGACCAGCTCAGCGGTGCCCTGAGCCGCTTGATGGTGGTTTCCGAGCGCTATCCGGACCTCAAGGCCAACCAGAACTTCCTCGCCCTGCAGTCGCAACTGGAAGGTACCGAGAACCGCATCAGCGTGGCCCGACGTGATTTCATCCTCGCGGTGCAGAAATACAACACCGAGATCCGCACGTTCCCCGGCCGTTTGTGGCACACCGTGATGTACAGCGACTTGCCGATGCGCGAAACCTTCGAAGCCACGCCGGGTTCGGAAAAGGCCCCCGAGGTCAAGTTCTGAAAAGCGCTAATCGATGTCACTACGCAAGAGGTTGCCAATGCGCGTCCTGAAAACAGGCCTGTTGCTGTTGTTGTGGGTGGTGACGATCACGGCCCGGGCCGAGCTGAGTTTTCCGGCGTTGACCGGGCGGGTGGTCGACAACGCCCAGATGATCGAACCATCGGTGCGCGAGCAACTCACCCAGCAACTTCAGGCCCATGAACAAGCCACCGGCGAGCAGCTTGTGGTCGTGACTTTGCCGGATTTGCAAGGCACCGACATCGCCGACTTCGGTTACCAGCTCGGCCGGCACTGGGGCATCGGGCAGAAGGACAAGAACAACGGTGCCTTGCTGATCATCGCCCGGGACGAACGCCGGCTGCGTATCGAAGTCGGTTATGGCCTGGAGGATCGCCTGACCGATGCCCAGAGTTCGGTGATCATCAACCAGGTCATCACTCCGGCGTTCAAGACCGGCAACTTCAGTAAAGGCATCAGTGACGGCGTGGCGGCAATGCTGGTGGTGCTGGGCGGCAACCCCTTGGATGAACCCTCCACGGCGTATGAATCCAGAGGTGATCCGGGGGATGATTTCGTCTCGCGCCATCCCGGGTTGTTCGTGTTTTTGGTGATGTTGTTCATCCTGACTGTTTTTGTGTGCCAGATGCTCGGTATTCTTCCCGCCGGCCGGGGCGGCTCCGGTGGATCCGGGGGCGGTTTTGGTGGTGGTGGATTTGGCGGCGGCGGAGGCGGTGGAGGCTTCAGC